>NZ_CAHJXA010000290.1 GCF_903644135.1 Sphingomonas bacterium
CGGCGTCAACAGCACGCCGGTGCCGGTCGCGACCGCCACGCCGACGCCGACCGCCACGCCGACCCCCACGCCGACGCCGACACCGGTCACGACGCCGACGCCGGGCATCGTCTATGACACCGCCGAGTACCGTGCGACGGTGGGCGCGGTGTCGATGAACTCGCTCGCCGCCTATAACGCCGGCGCAACCGGGGCGGGCGTGACGGTCGGCGTCATCGACAGCGGCGTCGATCTGGCCAGCACCCAGTTCGCCGGCCGCCTCTCCGCCGCATCGCAGAACGTCGCCGGTGGCACCGGCATCCAGGACCAGTCCGGCCATGGCACCGCCGTCGCCTTCACCGCCGCCGGCGCGATGAACGGCACCGGCAGCGAGGGCGTGGCGTTTAACGCGACGCTGCTGGTGCTGCGCGCCGACACGCCGGGCAGCTGCACCGCCAGCGGCGGCAGCGACAGCGGCTGCTCGTTCAACGACGACAACATCGCCAAGGGACTGGACGTCGCCCGAACCAACGGCGCGCGGGTGGTGAACATCTCGCTGGGCGGCACCGCCTATGCCTCGACCGCGCTGGTCGCCGCGATCGATCGGGCGACGGCAGCGGGGATCGTCGTGGTGGTCGCCGCCGGCAACAGCGGTGCCACCGCCACCGGGGCCAACCCGGAGAACTCCGCCGAGTTCGCCAACAACGACGCGGTGGCGCGCAACCTGGTGATCGTCGCCGGCTCGGTCGGGGCCAACGCCAATCGCACCGCCGGGGCCGACGCCATCTCGACCACCAGCAACCGCGCCGGCGACACCGCCAACCATTTCCTGACGGCAGTGGGCGAGAGGGTGATCGCGCCGGGATTGGCCAATACCAGCTATTACTGGTCCGGAACCTCGTTTGCGACGCCGCAGATCGTCGGCGCGGTGGCGCTGCTCGCGCAGGCATTCCCCAACCTCACCGGCGCGCAGATCGTCAGCCTGCTCTACGCGACCGCCCGCGACGCCGGCGCGCCCGGCGTCGACCCGGTCTATGGCGAGGGCGTGCTCGACCTGACCAGGGCGTTCCAGCCGCTCGGCACCATGTCGGTGGCGGGCTCGCGGGTGCCGGTGTCGGCGAGCAGCAACGGCGCGCTGTCGGCGGCGATGGGCGATGCCACCACCGGCACGCTGGGCGCGGTGGTGATCGACAGCTACAATCGCGCCTTCGCGGTCAACCTCGCCAGGACGCTGACCCACGCCAGCCCCACGCCGATGCTGACCCCGGCGCTGACCGCGCGCACCCGCAACGTCGCGATGAGTGCCGGCGGCATGATCGCATCGCTGACGCTGACGGCGCGGCCGGACGGCGACGTGATCCTGCAACGCACCGAGCTGACCAGCCGCGACGCCCAGGTCGCGCGGGCGGTGGCCGGCACGGTGACGCAGCGGCTGGGAGCCAGGCTCAGCTTCGGCATCGGCATGGCGCAGGGCTTGCAGGTCGTCACCGCGCAGCTGGTCGGGCAGGCGAGCCCCGCCTTCCTGATCGCGCATGACGACGCGATGGGGTTCGAGAGCGTCGCGCGCTCGTCGAGCGCGATGCGCGGTCAGCTCGGCTCGCTGGGCCTCACCGCCGCGGTCGAGACCGGCGACGTGCTGTCCCGGCGCGAGGAGCTGATCGCCGGGCGCGGCGGGTGGCTGCGGTCCGGTTATGACCGTTCGGCGATCTCACTCGACCGGCATTTCGGGGCGGTATCGGCGTTGCTCACCGGCACCTATCTCAACGAGCGCAACACCGTGCTTGGCGCGCATTTCGACGCGTCGCTGGGCGGCACGCGCGCGACCAGCTGGTTCGGCGACGCGCGCGCGCGTTGGGATGCGGGCGGCGGCTGGTCGCTCGGCGGCTCGATGCGGCAGGGCTGGACGCAGGCGGCGGTGGCGTTCGGCGGTGGCGGCAGCGGCCTCATCCGCACCAATGCCTATGCTGCTGACATCGGCAAGGACGGCGTGTTCGGCCACCGCGACAGCCTGGGGTTGCGGATCGCGCAGCCGCTGCGGGTCGCGCGGGGCGGCGGTGTCGACCTGACGCTGCCGACCGGGTGGGACTATGACAGCGGCACCGTCACCGCCTGGACACAGCAGCGACTCAACCTGTCGCCACAGGGTCGCGAGATCGATGTCGAGGCGCGCTATTCGCGGCGCTGGCTGGGCGGCGACATCCAGACCAACCTGTTCTGGCGGCGCGATCCGGGCAATTTCGCCGCGCTCGCGCCTGATTACGGTGTCGCGCTGCGCTGGGCGGCGGGGTTCTGATTGCAGACGGCGGGCAGCACTACCATCTGATGTCCATGACCCGCTATTCGCTCCTTGATCTCGTCCCCGTCGTTGAAGGCGGCAGCGTCGCGCAGGCGCTCGCCAACGCCGCCGACATCGCCCGCCACGCCGAGGCGGAGGGTTATCACCGCTATTGGACGGCCGAGCATCACGGCATGACCGGCATCGCCAGCGCCGCCACCGCGGTCGTGCTCGGCCATGTCGCCGGGGCGACGCGGACGATCCGCATCGGTGCCGGCGGCATCATGCTGCCCAACCATGCGCCGCTGACGATCGCCGAGCAGTTCGGCACGCTGGACGCGCTCTATCCCGGACGGATCGACCTGGGGCTGGGCCGCGCGCCGGGGTCGGACGGCCGCGTCGCGCAGGCGCTGCGCCGGACGCTGGCGAGCGACGCCAACGACTTCCCGCGCGACGTCATGGAGCTGCAGAGCTATTTCGCCGATGACGGCCGCACCGGCATCGTCGCGACGCCGGGCGCGGGGGCGAGGCCGCAGATGTGGATCCTGGGCTCGAGCCTGTTTGGCGCGCAGCTCGCCGCCGCGCTGGGGCTGCCTTATGCCTTCGCGTCGCACTTCGCACCCGATGCGCTCGACCAGGCGCTGGCGGTGTATCGCCGCGACTTCCGGCCGTCGGCGCAGCTCGACCGTCCCTATGCGATGGCGGGCTTCAACGTCTTTGCGGCTGCCACCGACGCCGAGGGCGAGCTGCTCGCCAGCTCGCAGCAACAGGCGTTCGTGGCGTTGCGCACCGGCAACCCGCGCCAGCTGCCGCCGCCCGTCGCCAATTACCGCAACGTGGTGGGCGTCCAGGGGAGCGCGATCATGGATCATGTGCTGCAATGTTCGGCGGTCGGCAGCCCGGCCACGGTCGCGCGCGGTATCGCAAGCTTCCTTGCGCGCACCAGCGTCGACGAGTTGCTGA
This sequence comes from Sphingomonas bacterium, assembly GCF_903644135.1. GTDB lineage: Bacteria > Pseudomonadota > Alphaproteobacteria > Sphingomonadales > Sphingomonadaceae > Sphingomonas. The sequence goes on from NZ_CAHJXA010000290.1 coordinate 3,218, forward strand.
TCACCAGTTCGATCTACGATCACGCGGCGCGCAAGCGCAGCCTGACGATCGCCGCGCAGGCGATGGCGGATGTTGTGGCACCGGAGACCCGCGCCGCGGCCTGAACCGCGGCAACGGCGTCAACCGTTACGCAGCTTGTCCATCACCGCCTTGTGCAGCCAGATGTTCATCTCCGCCGAGCCATCCTTCGCGCCGGTGTAGCCGAGTTCGGTCGCCAGCTCCTCGCGGTTGGACAGGCTGGAGTCCTGCCCGATCAGCTTCATCAGGTCGACGATCGAAGTCTTCCAGTTGAGGTTGGTCTCGCCCTTCTCCTCGGCGATCTTGGTCAGCGTCGCGTCGACGTCGATCGGCTCGGGTGCAGGGGCGGCAGCCGCCGCGGCCACGGCAGGCGCTGCCGGCTCGACCGGAGCGGCGACGGCCGGGGCTGCCGGTGCCGCTGCAGG
>NZ_CAHJXA010000291.1 GCF_903644135.1 Sphingomonas bacterium
CTGGCACCGGGCGGCATCCTGGCGGTGTGGTCGGCCGCCCCCGACGCGCGCTTCGCCCGCCGGCTGGGCGAGGCGGGGTTCGCGGTCGAAGAGGTCGCGGTGCGCGCGCGCAGCAACGGCAAGGGGCCGCGGCATGTGATCTGGTTTGGGAGGAGGTAGCGGCAAAAGTCACATAAAGTCATACCGACGCATAGTCCGTTCGACCTCGGACAAGGCGGCGGCGAGACATTCATGTCCGGCGATGAAGCGAGTGGAGAGCAAAGCATGAGGGGCCATGACAACCCGAGGGGCTGTAGGATAGCAAGAACCTGCCGGCGGATCGTCGCGTAGGCGTCGGCTCGCCGATGCGGTTACAGACGAAAACCGAGAAACGATGCGCCGGGAACTGGATTGAAGGAAACTGGCTCGGCCGGCACGAAGCCAAAAACGGCGTATAGCCGACGGGCGGATGCCGACTTCGCCATCACGTCGAGCCGCATTTCACGGTAGCCGACCAGCCGAGCCTCCGCGATCAGTCGGTCGACCAGCGCGTGACCGAGGCCGCTGCCCCGCGCTCCGGCCCGGACGTAGAGCCGCTTCATTTCGCATATCTCCGCATTCACTCGACGATAGGCGATGCAGCCGACAATCTCGCTCTCCCGCTCGGCGAGCAATACGCATCCTCTGGGCGCCGCATATTTGTCGGGCACGGCCGCGAACTCGGCGTCGTTACCCTGATAATCCAGATTGACCGGAGAACGGGCGATGAATTCCTGCCAAATGGTCAGGACCGACGCCGTATCGTCGGGAAAGATCGCGTGCCTGATAGTCGTCACGAGATGACCGGCTAGCCGACGATCGTGGCAGGATTGGGAACAGGCGCGTGTCCGCCCGAGCAGGTGCCGGAGAGGCGGGGCCGACCAACTTCGGCCGCTCGCTCACCCCACCCGGTTCGCCACCAGGTCCTCTACCACCGCCGGGTCCGCCAGCGTGCTCGTGTCCCCCAAACTCGACACGTCGCCCTCGGCGATCTTGCGGAGGATGCGACGCATGATCTTGCCGCTCCTCGTCTTGGGCAGGCCGGGGGCGAATTGCAGCGCGTCGGGGGTGGCGATCGGGCCGATCTCGCGGCGCACCCAGTCCTTCAGCTCTTTCGCCAGCGCCGCGTCGCCGGTCTCGCCCGCCTTCAGCGTCACATAGGCGTAGATGCCTTGGCCCTTCACCGCGTGCGGCATACCGACCACCGCCGCCTCGGCAACCTTGGCGTGCAGGACCAGCGCCGACTCGACCTCGGCGGTGCCCATGCGGTGGCCGCTGACGTTGATGACGTCGTCGACCCGGCCGGTGATCCAGTAATAGCCGTCGTCGTCGCGGCGGCAGCCGTCGCCGGTGAAATACGTCCCCGGATAGGTCGTGAAATAGGTCTGGAAGAACCGCTCGTGATCGCCCCACACGGTGCGCATCTGCCCCGGCCAGCTGGCGGTGACAACGAGATTGCCCGCCGCCGCGCCATCCAGCACCACGCCCTTCTCGTCGACCAGCGCCGGCTGGACGCCGGGCATGGGCAGCGTCGCGCTGCCGGGCTTGAGCGGCGTCGCGGCGGGCATGGCTGAGATCATGATGCCGCCGGTCTCGGTCTGCCACCAGGCGTCGACGATCGGGCAGGCGCCGCCGCCGACGACGTCGTGATACCAGCGCCACGCCTCCGGATTGATCGGCTCGCCGACCGACCCGAGCAGCTTGAGGCTCGCGCGGCTGGTGGCGTGGACCGGAGCGTCACCCTCCTTCATCAGCGCGCGCAGTGCGGTGGGGGCAGTGAACAGCGTGTGCACCTGGTGGCGGTCGACCACCTGCCAGATGCGGCTGGCATCGGGCCAGTTAGGCAGCCCCTCGTACATCAATGTCGTCGCGCCGCAGGCGAGCGGGCCGTAGAGGATGTAGCTGTGTCCGGTCACCCAGCCGATGTCGGCGGCGCACCAGAACACCGTGCCGGACCGGTAGTCGAAGGCGAGTCGGAAGGTATACGCCGCCCATAACAGGTAACCTGCGCTGGTATGGAGCACCCCCTTGGGCTTGCCGGTCGAGCCGCTGGTGTAGAGGATGAACAGCGGGTCCTCCGCCGCCATCGGCTCGGGCGGGCAATCAGCGGCGATCCCTTCGGCTGCCTCGTGATACCAGACGTCGCGCGGCCCCATCGGCACGGCGGCACCGGTCGCGCGCACGACGATCACCTTCGCCAGGCCCGGCGCTTTCTCTGCGGCGGCGTCGACATTGGCCTTGAGCGGCACCCGCTTGCCGCCGCGCCGCCCCTCATCGGCGGTCACCAGCAAGGTCGATCCGCAATCCTCGATCCGCCCGGCGATCGCGTCGGGGGAGAAGCCGCCGAACACCACCGAATGGATCGCGCCGATCCGCGCGCAGGCGAGCACCGCAAACGCCGCCTCCGGGATCATCGGCAGGTAGATGGTAACGCGGTCGCCCTTACTAGTGCCCTGCGCCTTCAGCACGTTGGCGAAGCGGCACACCTCGGCATGAAGTTCGCCATAAGTGAAGCGGCGCGGCTGCTCGCCGGGTTCGTCCGGTTCCCAGATCAGCGCGGTCTCCTCACCGCGCTCCGCCAGATGCCGGTCGAGGCAGTTGGCGGCGACGTTTAGCACGCCGTCCGCGAACCACTCGATGCGGAAGTCCGCCTCGTCGAACGACCAGTCGCCTGCCCTGGTCGGCGGCGTCACCCAGTCGAGGTCGCCGGCGCGCTCCAGCCAGAAGCCGTCGGGATCGTCGACTGACCGCGCGTACAGCGCGGCGCGCGCATTGGCATCGACGGTGCCATGCTCGCGCCAATAGGCGGGAACGGCGTAGCTCGCCTCGCGGGTCTCGTCGGTCATGGCCTCTCCTCGCGCGCTTGTGGCAGCGCCGGCGCAACCCGCCAAGCCTCACGTCACCCGATAGGGGACGATCCGCCGGATCGCCGGCTCGACGGCGATGGCGCGGTCGGCGGGCGGGAAGGCACGCTGGTCGCAATCGGTGCGCGGGCACAGCCGGCAGGAGATGCCGATCGGCGTCGGCGGCCCCGTCCGGTCAATGGCATCGGCATAGACGAAATCCGCCGCGTGCGCCGCCTCGCAGCCCAGCGCCACCGCATAGCGGCGCGGCGCGCGCGCGAACCGCCCCGACGGCTTCACCAGCCCCTTGGCCATCGATACGTAGCGCACCCCGTCGGGGGTGGCGGCGTGCTGGACCAGGATGCGGTCGGGGATCGCGACCGCCTCATGGACGTGCCACAACGGGCAGGCCCCGCCGAACCGCGCGAACTGGAGCCGCGTCGCCGAGTGGCGCTTGGTGATGTTGCCGGCCATGTCGACCCGGCAGAAATAGAAGGGGATACCCGCCGCCCCCGGCCGCTGCAGCGTCGACAGCCGGTGGCACGCCTGCTCGAAGCTGACGGCGAAGCGCCGGCTCAGCCGATCGATGTCGTGGCGCAACTGGCGGGCGGCGGCGCGGAAGGCGGCATAGGGCATCACCAGCGCGCCGGCGGCATAGTTGGCGAGCCCCACCGCAAGCAACCGCCGTGCCTCTTCGCCCGGCAGCGCGGCATCGGCGACGATCGCGGCGATCGGCTCGGCGAACGCCAGCGCGGCGAGGCGGTGGGCGGCGAGGAAGCGGCGGCTTTCCGCCGGC
>NZ_CAHJXA010000292.1 GCF_903644135.1 Sphingomonas bacterium
ACCGCTGCCGCAGCGCGAGCCATCTCGCCGCCGTCGACCAACTGCAACGCGATCGCGACCCTGGCGGCGGCAAACGCCGCCTCGACCCGCTCGGCCAGCGCCGCGCCATGCCCCGCCGCCGTGCCGCCGCCACGATTGACCAGCACCGGCACCGCCGTCTCCGCGGAACGAAACGGCATCAAGCTCTCCCATGGCCGGCGAAGGTCGGGACGGTCGCCGCAATCACCCCGGCAATAGGGTTCTTGACCGGATCGCCGCAATCCCCTTGGCTCACGCATCACGCGGGAGCTTCGAATGGCAAGACGGCTGACCCTCTACATTATCGCCGGCCTGGTCGCCGGACTGTTCGTCGGCCTGGCGCTCAACGGCTGGCTCGACGACGGCACCCCGGCCGCGGCCGCACGGCTGAAGGCGATCGCCGGCAACATCAGCATCCTGACGACGATGTTCCTGCGTCTGATCAAGATGATCATCGCGCCGTTGGTGTTCGCGACGCTGGTGTCGGGCGTGGCGCAGATGGGCGACACCAGCGCGCTCGGCCGGGTCGGCGGTCGCGCGATCGGCTGGTTCGTCGGGGCGAGTCTCGTCTCGCTGTCGCTCGGCCTGCTGATGGTGACCTTGCTCGGTCCCGGCGTCGGCGTGAACCTGCCGCTGCCCGTCGCCGGCGCGACGGCGGGGGTCGAGACGGCGGGGTTCAGCCTGGCGAGCTTCGTCACCCATATCGTGCCATCGTCGATGATCGACGCGATGGCGACCAACGAGATCCTGCAGATCGTCGTCTTCTCGCTGTTCGTCGGCGTCGCGATCACCGCGGTCGGCGAGGCAGCCGCGCCGCTGGTCCGCGCAGTGGACGCACTGGTCGCGGTGATGTTGCGGATCACGGACTATGTCATGCGGTTCGCGCCGGTCGCGGTGTTCGCGGCGGTGGCGGCGACGCTGACCGAGCGCGGGGCCGGCGTGATCGGCCAGCTCGCCTATTTCATGGGCGGATTCTACCTGTCGCTGCTGCTGCTATGGGGGATATTGTTTGCCGCCGCCTTTGCGATCATCGGCGGCCGCGCGCGCGAGCTGATTCGCCACATCCGCGAGCCGCTGCTGGTCGCCTTCACCACCGCCTCGTCCGAGGCCGCCTATCCCCGCCTGCTGGAGGCGCTGGAGCGGTTCGGCGTGCCCAACCGCATCGCCAGCTTCGTCCTGCCGCTCGGCTATTCGTTCAATCTCGACGGGTCGATGATCTACATGACGTTCGGGTCGCTGTTCATCGCGCAGGCCTATGGCATCCATCTCGACCTCGGCACGCAGGTCGCGATGCTGCTGTATCTTATGATCTCGTCCAAGGGGATCGCCGGGGTGCCGCGCGCCGGCCTCGTCGTCATCGCCGCGACGCTGCCCGCCTTCCACATCCCGGAGGCGGGGCTGTTGCTGATCCTTGCCGTCGATCATTTCCTCGACATGGGGCGCACGGCGACCAACGTCGTCGGCAATGCGGTGGCCAGTGCGGTGGTGGCGCGATGGGAAGGCGACCTTCGCCCGGCGCTACCGCCGGATACCGAAGCCGTCGCCCTGCGCTGATCCGATGCGCGGCCTAGGCAAAGGCGTAGGGACCGCCTGCGATCAGCGCACGCTGGTACGCCGGGCGGGCATGGACCTTCTCCAGCCACGCGATCGTCGCCGGCCGCGGCTCATCTAGACCGGCCTGGGATCGCGCCGCTTCCAACGGGAAGCTCATCATGATGTCGGCCCCGGTCAGCTGATCGCCCGCGAACCACCGATGCTGCGCCAGTTCGCTGTCGACATAATCGAGATGGACGTCGACCATCGGCCTGACCCGCTTCTGCGCGCGCTTGCCGATGAGCGGGATGCGGCCGAGGATCAGCGTGACGAGCAGCGGCGGCATCAACGATCCTTCCGCATAGTGCGTCCAGAAGCGATAGCGCAGCGCGTCGTCGCGGTGCGCCGGCGGGCCGAGCCGCCCGTCCGCCTTCTCGACCAGATAGTCGATGATCGCGCCGGTCTCGGCGATCACCCGTCCGTCCGCGTCGGTATCGACGATCACCGGCGACTTGCCGAGCGGATGCACCCGCTTCAGCTCCGGCGGGGCGAGCATCGTCGCCTTGTCGCGTTCGTAGCGCTTCACCTCATAGGCCAGTCCGAGCTCCTCGAGCATCCACAGGATGCGTTGCGAGCGCGAGTTTTCGAGATGATGGACGATGATCACCGGCCGCTGCCCTGCCGCGTTGCCGACCAGAGCCAGGCCGAGGCTGGAAACGCCACCTCGCCGCCGTTGCAGCGGCGGCGACAAACCTCCGCCAGCCGGTCCAGCAGCGCGGGCCTCATCGCTTCCGATGCGTTGCGTAGCGCCGCGGCGGCGGGACCGATGCCGCCGAAGAAGACAAGCGCATCGGCGACCGGGTCTTCGCCGACGCCGGCCACATAGGGGAACTCCACCCGCTGAGGTGAACCGGCTGCCCAACCGCTGTCGGCAAGGATCGCGGCGACACGGGCCGGATCGGCAAAGGCGAACGGCCCCGGTGCGGCCGGCGCCGGCGATGGCAGCGGCTGGGCGTCGTCGGCAGTCACCGCGGCCACGGTATCCGTCGCCCAAGGATTGTCGGCCGGCGCGGTGAAGCAGGAGAACACCAGCCGGGCATCGGGTGCCGCCGCTGCCGCGAAGCTGGTAAAGGCACCAAGCGGATCGTCGAAGAACATGACGCCATGACGCGAGAAGAACAGGTCGACCGGTGCCAGCGCCGCCACCTCCGCGATGGCGTCACCGGCGAGGAAGCGGCAGGTCCCGGCTCTCGCCTCCAGTCGCCGAGCCTCCGCCACCGCGATCAGGTCGCCCGACAGGTCGAGGCCGATCACCCCCCGATCGGGTAGAGCGGCAGCGATGCCCAGGCTGGTCGTGCCCGCGCCGCAGCCCAGATCGACCAGCCTGTCTGCTCCACCCGCCGCCGCCAGAATGGCTTGCCGCAGCGAGTCCTCAAGCCCGGCGAAACTTCGATCGGTACGCTGCCACTCGCGCGCCCAGGTCTCGCCGACTCCGCCACTCCACTCTGCCGCCCGCATCCGCCGCTCCCCCGACCCGCTAAAGTCACAAAGGTCACACCCAGGCGTGGTTTTATCGGAGATGGCCGCTCAGATCAAAGATCGTCGTCTTCGCTCGGCCCGGTCATCATCTCCTCGGCGACCTTCTCGGTCCGCTGACGGATCGCTCGTTCCAGACGATCGGCCATGTCGGGATTTTCGCGCAGGTAGTTCTTCGAATTCTCGCGACCCTGACCGATGCGAACACTGTCATAGCTGAACCAGGCACCCGACTTCTCGACCAAGCCCGCCTTGACGCCAAGATCGAGGATTTCGCCGATCTTGGAAATGCCCTCGCCATACATGATGTCGAACTCGACCTGCTTGAACGGCGGCGCGACCTTGTTCTTGACCACTTTGACGCGAGTGGCGTTGCCGGTCACCTCGTCGCCCGCCTTGATCGCGCCGGTGCGACGGATGTCGAGGCGGACTGAGGCATAGAATTTCAGCGCGTTGCCGCCCGTCGTCGTCTCCGGGTTGCCGTACATCACGCCGATCTTCATGCGCAGCTGGTTGATGAAGATCACCATGCAGCGCGAGCGGCTGATCGAGCCGGT
>NZ_CAHJXA010000293.1 GCF_903644135.1 Sphingomonas bacterium
AGGGCTGCCGCGGCAGGCTGATGCATCGCCATTTGAAAGGACCAAAATGCCCAAGCTCAAGACCAAGAGCGGCGTCAAGAAACGCTTCAAGCTCACCGCCACCGGCCTGCTCAAGCACGGCGTCGCCGGCAAGCGCCACCGCCTGGCGCATCACAACGGCAAGTATATCCGCCAGAACCGCGGCACCAAGCTGCTCGCCAAGGCCGACACCGCAGCGGTGAAGGCCTGGGCCCCCTATGGCCTGAGCTGAGGAGCGACTAGATGGCACGCGTCAAACGGGGTGTAACCACCCGCGCCAAGCACAAGAACATCCTGGAACAGGCGAAGGGCTATTACGGCCGTCGCAAGAACACCATCCGCATCGCGCGGCAGGCGGTGGAGAAGGCGGGGCAATACGCCTATCGCGACCGCAAGGTGAAGAAGCGGACCTTCCGCGGCCTGTGGATCCAGCGCATCAACGCCGGCGTCCGCGCCGAGGGACTGACCTATTCGCAGTTCATGCACGGGCTGAAGCTCGCGGGCGTCGAACTCGACCGGAAGGTGCTGGCCGACATCGCCATGCACGAGGAAGCGGCGTTCAGCGCCATCATCGCGCAGGCAAAGGCGGCGCTGCCGCAGGAGCAGGCGGCGGCCTGAGCCGCGGTGCGGGGCCGGGCGATCCGTTCGGCCCCTCTCCCGGCGGGAACGAAGCCGCCGGTGCGTGATTGTCCGTTCCAGCACAGGAATGGAGAGCCGATGATGAAGATGCTTCTGGTCGCGGTGGCGGCACTGGCTACGCCCGCCGTCGCGCAAGGACTGGATGGGGGCCGACCCGACTGGTCCAGGGCCACGCCGATCACCATCGAGATGACCGACCAGGGCTTTGCGCCGCGCGAGATCGAGCTGCGCCGCACCGCGCCCTATGTGCTGCGGGTGGTGAACCGCTCCGGCAAGGGCCACAACCTGACCCAGAAGGTGTTCTTCCAGCTGGCGCGGGTGGCGCCATCCGACCGCGGCTGGACGCATGACGGCCGCATCTCGCTCAAGCCGGGCGAGAGCGCGACCGTCCGCTTCCGCGCGCCGGACAGCCGGCCGGGCGGCACCTATGAGTTCGGCAGCACGACGCTGGGCGATGCGGTCAGCGATTATAAGGGCGTGTTCCTGATGCGCTGATCGGGCGGCGCGCAGCAGGCAATTTGCCCGGAGCGCGAATCGCTCTAGGGGAGGCGCATGACCGACCCGGACCTCCTGACCAGCGACCTGCTTGCCGCCGTCGATGCCGCCGCCACCCCGGAGGCGCTGGAGGCGGTACGGGTGCGCGCGCTGGGCAAGCAGGGCGAGGTGACGGCGCTGCTCAAGTCGCTCGGCGGCATGACGCCCGACGAGCGGCAGGTCGAAGGACCGCGCATCCACGCCTTGCGCGAGGCAGTGACCGTTGCCCTCGCGGCGCGCAAGGCGAGCCTTGAGCAGGCGGCGCTCGACGCGCGGCTGGCGTCGGAGACGCTCGACCTGACCCTGCCCGTCGACCTGCCGCCGACCGGCACGATCCACCCGGTCAGCCAGGTGATGGACGAGCTGGCCGAGATCTTCGCCGACCTGGGCTTCGCAGTCGCGACGGGTCCGGAGATCGAGGACGACTGGCATAATTTCACCGCGCTCAACATTCCGGAGACGCACCCGGCGCGGGCGATGCACGACACCTTCTACTTCGAGCCGCAGGCGAGAACGGCCGGCGACGAGGCGCGCAGGATGCTGCTGCGTACCCATACGTCGCCGGTGCAGATCCGCACCATGCTCGCCAACAAACCGCCGATCCGCATCATCGCGCCCGGCCGTACCTATCGCTCCGACTCCGACGCGACGCACACGCCGATGTTCCACCAGGTTGAGGGGCTGGTGATCGACCGCGGCATCACGCTCGGCCATCTCAAATGGACGCTGGAGACCTTCCTCAAGGCCTATTTCGAGCGCGAGGACATCGTGCTGCGCCTGCGCCCGAGCTACTTCCCGTTCACCGAGCCGTCGGCGGAGGTCGATGTCGGCTACACCCTCATCAAGGGCAAGCGCGTCATCGGCGGCAGCGGCGATGACGCAAATGGCGGCTGGATGGAGGTGCTGGGCAGCGGCATGGTCCATCCCAAGGTCATCGCCGCCTGCGGCCTCGACCCCGCCGAGTGGCAGGGCTTCGCGTTCGGCTGCGGCATCGACCGGCTGGCGATGCTGAAATACGGCATGGACGACCTGCGCGCCTTCTTCGACGGCGATGTGCGCTGGCTGAAGCATTACGGCTTCTCGGCGCTCGACGTGCCAACGCTGTCGGGCGGAGTGGGCGCATGAAGTTCACCCTCGACTGGCTCAAGCAGCACCTCGCCACCGACGCCCCGCTCGCCACGATCGTCGAGACGCTGACCCGCGTCGGGCTAGAGGTGGAGGGCGTCCACAACCCCGGCGAGGCGCTCGCCGCCTTCACGGTCGCGCGCGTCCTCACCGCCGAGCGCCATCCGCAGGCCGACAAGCTGCAGGTGCTGTCGGTCGATGCGGGTAACGGCCCGATCCAGGTCGTCTGCGGCGCGCCCAATGCGCGCGCCGGGCTGGTCGGCGTGTTTGGCGCGCCCGGCACCTATGTCCCCGGTGCCGACATCACCCTGAAGGTGGCGAGTATCCGCGGCGTCGAGTCCAACGGCATGATGTGCTCGGCGCGCGAGCTGAAGCTTGGCGAGGAGCATGACGGCATCATCGAGCTGCCGGCCGACGCCCCGGTCGGCGCGCGCTACGCCGACTATGCCGGGCTCGTCGATCCGGTGATCGACGTCGCCATCACCCCCAACCGCCAGGACTGTATGGGCGTGCGCGGCATCGCCCGCGACCTGGCGGCGGCGGGGCTGGGCACGCTGAAGCCGCTCGCCGAGGCGTATCGGATGGCGACGCTGGAGCCGGTTGTGGGGGATGGAACCGCCCCCGACGTCCGCACCGACGATCCGGCCGGCTGCCCCGCCTTCTACGCACAGGCGGTGTCGGGCGTCGCCAATGGCGCATCGCCCGAGTGGATGCGCCGCCGCCTCGCCGCGATCGGCCAGAAGCCGATCAGCGCGCTGGTCGACATTACCAACTTCGTCTCGGTCGATCTCGGCCGGCCGCTCCACGTCTATGACCGCGCGCAGCTGTCGGGTGGCCTCGTCGCTCGCCGCGCCCACGATGGCGAGACGATGACCGCGCTCAACGGCAAGAGCTACGCGCTCGATGCCGGCATGACGGTGATCGCCGATGACACGCAGGTCCACGACATCGCCGGCATCATGGGCGGCGAGGCGTCGGGCGTGTCGGCGGCGACGACCGACGTCCTGATCGAGTGCGCGTGGTTCGACCCCGATCAGATCGCCCGCACCGGCCAGAAGCTGACCCTGACCAGCGACGCGCGCCAGCGCTTCGAGCGCGGCGTCGACCCGGCGTTCCTCGACGAGGGGTTGGCGCTGGCGACGCGGCTGGTGATGGACCTGTGCGGCGGCACCGCCAGCCCGGTGATCCGCGCCGGTACGCCGCCGACGACCCCGCGCGTCGTCCGCTACGACCCGCGCCTGTGCGCCACGCTCGGCGGGCTGTCGGTGGCACCCGAGCGGCAGGCG
>NZ_CAHJXA010000294.1 GCF_903644135.1 Sphingomonas bacterium
GCCCGCGGCCGGTGCCGCCGTTGGACAGCACGGGGGTCGCCGGCATGAACCACAGCTTCGAGATGTAATCGTACAGCCGCTGGGCATGGCCGGCATCGTCGGCATAGGCGGATGCGACGCGCACGAACAGGTCCTGGAACGACTCGCCGGGCAACAGATAGCGGTCGCGCAGCGTTTCCTTGCCGAAATCGGTGAGGAGCGCGTCGCGGCTATGGTCGACCTCGACCGGATAGGGCTGGGCGTGCACCGCGTGGCTGTCGGCGCGGACCGCTGCCGGAGCGGGCGTCGCCGCGCTCGTGCCGCTGCCGGCGTCGGAGCTGCGGCCCGTGCCGGCGAGGTCGATAGTGTCGGTGGCCATGTCGCTGTCCCGGCTGCTGTATAGATCCATCGCGCTGTCCCTCGTTCGCGGTCCGTTCGAGTCGGGCGCATCGCTCCCGCCTCTATACGCGCTGCATTCGTCGGCAGAGAACGAAATAGGTACGAACCACCGCCGAAGAACCGGGATCACCTCTTCCCGATATGGGAAGGCGATGCCGCTTCTACCAGCAATAGAGTAGGCCCCCGAACGCAACCCCCAGAGATTGTGCCAAACCGCCGAACCGCGCAAGCCCCCGGCGGACGGCGGCGGGCCACGGTTCGTCGCCGCGCTGACTCGCTTCGTCGTAGCCGCGATGCAGCGACGCGTGGATTGCCGCCGGGTTTTTGGAAGGCAAGAGAACGGGCGGAGAACGAAAATAAATCGTGGCGTTTCTGCCTTTCCCACCCCCGCCGCCAGCACACGGGAACCCGCCGCCGCGATCGCCGTTGCCGCTCCCATGAGCACCACCGCCACGCGTAGCGACCCCAAGCTCTGGGAGCGGATCAAGCAGGAGGTCACCGCCGGCGACAAGGGCGGTGCCAAGGGCGAATGGTCGGCGCGCAAGGCGCAGATGGCGGTGGCCGAGTACAAGAAGCGCGGTGGCGGCTATGAGGGCGGCAAGGACCCGCACAACTCGCTGCACGAATGGTCGGACGAGCAATGGGGCACCAAGTCGGGCAAGCCGAGCGGCGAGACGCACGAGCGCTACCTGCCCAAGCAGGCGCGCGCGGCGCTGAGCGACGAGGAATATCAGCGGACCACCGCGGCCAAGCAGGCCGATACGCGCAAGGGCAAGCAGTTCTCCGCGCAGCCCAAGGACGTCGCCGCCAAGACCCGCGCCGCTCGCGACCATCGTACCAAGGCGGAGCTGTATGCGGAGGCGAAGAAGCGCAAGGTCGCCGGCCGCTCGACGATGAGCAAGGATCAGCTCGTCAGCGCGCTCGCCGGCTAACGGCGTAACGCTAGGCGGCGTTGCGGCGCACGACCGGCTTCAGCGCCGCACCCAGCCGTTCGAGGTCAAACTGTTCGGCGAACTCCAGCCCGGCCTTGCCGTCGTCGGTCCAGCGCACGGTGGCGCTGAACAGCTGGTCCTCGATCAGCTCGATCAGGCAGTCGACGCCGACCAGCTCGGCCGGCAGGTCGATGCCGTCGATCATCGCGCCGGTGGTGGAGATGTTACGCAGGCGCACCTCGCCGCCCTCCGCGCCGATCTCCATCCGTGCCGAGCGCAGCACGGTGGTGCGTGGGGAACGGCTGACCTTGAAGCCGATCGCGGTCGCCCGGCCGCCGCCGGCCGCCAGCTGCTCGATCACCTGCGCATGGCGCGCGGCGCGGCCATAGACGAAGCCCTGGATGTGGCTGCAGCCGAGCTGGCGGATCAGCGCGATCTCGTCCTGCTGCTCGACACCCTCAGCGGTGGTCTCCATGAACAGCGTGTCGGCCAGGGTCACGATCGCCTTGATGATCGCTGCGTTGCGATTGCCCGGCTGGATCGCGCCGCGCACGAAACTCTGGTCGATCTTGATCTTGTCGAACGGAGCCTTCTTCAGATAGCCGAGCGACGAATAGCCGGTGCCGAAATCGTCCAGCGCCAGCCGCACGCCGATGCCCTTCAGCGACTTGAACATCGCCTCCGCCTGCGCGCTGTCGTTGAGGAACACGCCCTCGGTGATCTCCAGCTCCAGCCGCTGAGGGGCAAGGCCGGCGGCGGCGATCGCGTTGGTGACGATCGCCGGCAGCGCGGGATTGGCGAACTGGATCGGCGACACGTTGACGGCGACGCGCACGCGCGGCGGCCATTGCGCGGCATCGCGGCAGGCGGTGCGCAGCGCCCATTCGCCGATCGGCTCGATCAGGCCGCACTCCTCGGCGACCGGCACGAAGTCGGCGGGGCTGATCGCGCCGCGGGTGGGATGGTCCCAGCGCAGCAGCGCCTCATAGCCGACGATCCGCTCGCCTTCGGTCGCGACCACCGGCTGGTAGGCGAGATGGAACTGGTTGTCGGCGAGCGCGAGGCGCAGGTCGTCCTCCAGCCGCTTGCGGTGCTGCGCGCCGGCGAGCAGCTCCTCGCGGTAGAAGCGGTGAACGCCGCGTCCGTCGGCCTTGGCGGCGTAGAGCGCCAGGTCGGCGTTGCGGACCAGCGTCTCCGACTGGTCGCCATGATCCGGGGCGATGGCGATGCCGACCGAACAGCCGATCGACACCGCCGACCCGTCGATGAAATAGGGCTGCGACAGGCTGGAGATGATCGCGCGGGCGATATGGCCCAGCGTCTCGCGATTGCCTTCGCCGGGCAGCACCACCTGGAACTCGTCGCCGCCCAGCCGCCCGACCAGCCCGGCGTCGCCGACCGCGCGCTGCAGCCGCACCGCGACCTGCTTCAACAGGCTGTCGCCGGCCTGGTGGCCGAGCGTGTCGTTGACCGCCTTGAAGCGATCGAGGTCGAGCAGGAACAGCCCGGTGATGCCGCCCCTCGCGCCGCCATTGGCCAGCGTCTGGTCGAGCGACAGTCGCATCCGCTGCCGGTTGGCGAGGCCGGTGAGCCCGTCGAACAGCGCAAGGCGGGTGATCTCCGCCTCGGCGCGGCGCTTCTCGGTCAGGTCGCTGCCCGAGCCGATGAACCCCTGGAACCGGCCAAGGTCGTCGACCACCGGCCGGCCCGAGATCGACCACCAGCGATTGCCGGGAGCGCCGATCGCGCGCACCGAATAGTCGGTGAACGAGGTGCGCGACGAGAAGTGGAACGACAGCGTGCGTTCGGTGTCGACCAGGTCGCTGTCGACCCGCAGCACGTCGACCAGTCGCTCGCCGAGCGGCGTCAGCCCGACCCCGCCCAGCTCCGCCGCGACCTTGTCGGTCAGGTAGATGATCGCACCCTGGCGGTCGGTCTGCCAGAACCAGCCGCTGCCCTGCGCCTCGAACTCCGCGACCAGCCGCGACGCGCGCCGCCCCGCGGCTTCCGCCTCGCAGCGTTCGGCCAGCATGGCGAGGTCGAGCCGGGCGATGCTCAACACGCCCACCAGCAGCAACGCGAGCAGCACCAGAGCGGCGGCGCTGGCAATGCCGAAGCCGGTCGTCACCGGCACCATCAACGCCAGCGCGCCGGCAAAGGCCAGGGTGGCGGCGCGGACCGGGTGCAGCGCGGCGACGGTAACGACCATCGCGCCGCACACCGCGACAAAGCCGGCGATCCGCAGCGGCGGCCGCGCCAGGGTGCCGCTGAGCGCGAGC
>NZ_CAHJXA010000295.1 GCF_903644135.1 Sphingomonas bacterium
GGGGTGCCACCGCCGCGCCGCGCCAGCATCGGCAGCGCGTCGAGCGCGCCGGCGGCGGTGCCGAACCGCGCGAGCAGCTGGCGATAGGTGACCGGACCGATGCCGGCGGTGCGGATCAGGCGTAGTCGCGCCTGCTCCTCATCCACGGATGCGATCACCCATGCGAGCTGACGCGCGGCTCGGTCCCGGTCATCAGCCGCTCGATATTGGCCCCGTGCTTCCACAGCACGATCAGCGCCAGCGCCAGCAGCAGCAGCACCAGGTCGTAGCGCCCGAACCCCGCCGCCGCGATCGGCGCGGTGACCGCCGCGGCCATGCCCGCCAGCGACGAGATGCGCGACGCTGCCAGCAGCACCAGCCACACCGCAGCATAGATGAGCCCCAGCGGCCAGTAGAGCGCGAGCACGATACCCATCAACGTCGCCACGCCCTTGCCGCCGCGGAAGCGCAGCCACAGCGGATAGCAATGCCCCAGGAACGCCCCCGCCGCCGCCAGCGACGCGTCGTCGGGCGACCAGTGCGCGATCAGCCACACCGCCAGCGCGCCCTTGGCGGCGTCGAGCAGCAAGGTCGCGGCGGCCAGCCCCTTGCGGCCGGTGCGCAGCACGTTGGTCGCGCCGATATTGCCCGATCCGACCTGCCTGATGTCGCCGACACCGGCCAGCCGGGTCAGCACCAGGCCGAACGGGATCGAGCCCAGCAGATAGCCGAGCAACAGCGCCACCGTCGGCATGATCCAGAAACTGTCGGCCAGCACCCCTGCCCCTTCGCTGACAATATATGATGTTCGATACGGTTCGCCAACAACCTGGCTCAGGAATTGCCGTCGTCGCCCGCACGGTCGCGCCGCGCCGCGATCGGCGCTACGAGCGCGCGATGGCCGATGCGCGTCCCGTCCTGCTGTTCGATTCCGGTGTCGGCGGCCTGTCGATCGCCGCGCCGGTGCAGGCGCTGCTGCCTGCAGGCACGCCGCTGGTCTATGCCGCCGACTCCGCGGGCTTCCCCTATGGCGTCAAGAGCGAGGCGGAGATCGCAGGCCGCGTGCCGGCGCTGCTGGGCCGGCTCGCCGAGCGGTATCGGCCGCGGCTGATCGTGATCGCCTGCAACACCGCTTCGACCATAGCGCTGCCCGCCGTGCGCGCGGCGCTCGACCTGCCGGTAGTGGGGACGGTGCCGGCGATCAAGCCGGCGGCGGCGGCCAGTACCAGCCGCGTCATCGGCGTGCTCGGCACCGACGCCACGGTGCGCCAGGCCTATGTCGACGAGCTGGCGCACCGCTTCGCGGCCGATTGCACGGTGCTGCGCCACGGATCGGCCGAGCTGGTCGAGCTGGCGGAGGCCAAGCTGCACGGCCAGGCGACCGCGCCCGATCGCTATCGCGCGGTGCTGGCGGGGCTGTTCGACCAGCAGGGCGGGAGCGCGATCGACGTGATCGTCAATGCCTGCACCCACTTCCCGCTGGTCGCGGCGGAGCTTGCCGCCGCCGCGCCGCACGCGGTGACGTTCGTCGACGGCGGCCCCGGCATCGCCCGGCGCGTCGCCCACCTGACCGCGGGCGATGCTTGGCCCGACCGGCCGGTGCCGGGTGTCGCTGTATTTACCCGGCTGGGCGAGGCGGAACGGGCGCTCGCGCCTGCCCTGGCCCGCCATGGTTTTGAGGCGATCGAGGCGTTGTAGGCTCGCGACCCGCGCAAACCGCTGGAAATCCGCGCATTAGCGGGCTAACGCGCGCGGCATGGTTTCCGAAGTCGTTGCCAGCAGCCGAGTCGACCCCGCCCGCGTCGATTATTCGCGCGTTTTCACGCAGGCGATTGACCGGCTACATGCCGAGGGCCGCTACCGGGTGTTCATCGACATCCTGCGCAACAAGGGTGCCTATCCGACCGCGCGCTGCTTCGCGGGCCATAACGGCCCCAAGCCGATCACCGTGTGGTGCTCCAACGACTATCTGGCGATGGGCCAGCATCCCGCGGTGATCGCGGTGATGGAGGAGGCGCTGCACGATGTCGGCGCGGGCTCGGGCGGCACCCGCAACATCGGCGGCAACACCCATTACCATGTCGATTTGGAGGCGGAGCTTGCCGACCTCCACGGCAAGGACGGCGCGCTGTTGTTCACGTCGGGCTATGTCTCCAACGAGGCGACGCTGGCGACCTTGGCCAAAGTGCTGCCGGGCTGCATCGTGTTCTCGGACGAGCTCAACCACGCCTCGATGATCGCCGGCATCCGCAATTCGGGCTGCGAGAAGCAGGTGTTCCGCCACAACGACCTCCTGCACTTGGAGGAACTGCTCGCCGCCGCTGATCCCGCCGCGCCCAAGCTGATCGCGTTCGAGAGCGTCTATTCGATGGACGGCGACGTCGCGCCGATCGCCGCGATCTGCGACCTGGCCGACCGCTACAACGCGCTGACCTACCTCGATGAGGTGCACGCGGTCGGCATGTACGGCGCGCGCGGCGGCGGCATTTCCGAGCGCGACGGCGTGGCGGACCGGCTGACGATCATCGAGGGGACGCTGGGCAAGGCGTTCGGGGTCATGGGCGGCTATATCGCCTGCGACCGCCAGATCGTCGACGTGATCCGCTCCTATGCGCCGGGCTTCATCTTCACCACCAGCCTGTCGCCGGTGCTGGTCGCCGGCGCGCTGGCGAGCGTGCGCCACCTCAAGGCGTCGGGCGTCGAGCGTGACGGGCAACAGGCCGCGGCGACGCGGTTGAAGGCGATGTTCGTCGAGGCGGGGCTGCCGGTGCTCGCGACGACCACCCATATCGTGCCGCTGATGGTCGGCGACCCGGTCAAGGCCAAGCGGATCAGCGACATCCTGCTCGCCGAATATGGCGTGTACGTGCAGCCGATCAACTATCCCACGGTGCCGCGCGGCACCGAGCGGCTGCGCTTCACGCCAGGGCCGGCGCATGACGAGGCGATGATGCGCGAGCTGACCGACGCGCTGAGCGAGATCTGGGGCCGGCTCGAGCTGGTGCGCCAGGCGGCGTAGCTCGATCCGCTTGCGCGGATGCGGATCAACGCAGCACCGCCGCGATCAGCGTCAGCACCGCCAGCCCGCCCGACAGCGGCACCCGCAGCTTCATCCACCCCTCGGGCGCATCGCCGCGCTCGACCAGGCGCCGGTCGACCAGCAGCGTCAGCATCAGCGCCACCGCCAGCCCGACCAGTCCCCAGCGCCAGCCGCCGAACACCACCACCGGCACCAGCGCGAGCGGGACCAGCGACGGCAGGACGGCGACGATCACCAGCACCCGCTGGCGCTGGGTCCGACGCATGGCGAGCCCCCACCAGATGCCGCCGAGAAAGCTGAGGATCAGGCTGGCGTAACCGAACGCGGCGATCTTGCCAGCCTCCAGCCCGGGGCTGCCGGCCTGGATCAGCAGCGCGCCGAACTGCGGCAACAGGCCGGCGCCGCCGAGCAGGCGGGCGGTGGGGCTGACGGTCGGGGTGTCCATCGCAAGCCAACGCAGGACGTCCGCGACCGATCCGCCGCCCCTCCCGTCCCCTGGTCCGCGGCACCTGCGAGGGTGGCCAATCGCCGCGCCGAGCGCTACAGGCCAGCCCGCCGACCT
>NZ_CAHJXA010000296.1 GCF_903644135.1 Sphingomonas bacterium
AATGCTGACTCTCGACTTGGCCGGGAGCTGGCCAAGTTCCGGCGCCTTGAAGGCGTCCCGTTCTGGACGCTGCTTGCGGGCGCTTCCCTCAGTCTCGGTATGGGCGCCGGCGTCGCCGCCAACGCCGTTCATGCCGAAACGCTTGCCGGTGTGGCGATCGATACCAATCTGGTGCGGACCGCGCTCACGCCAGCCGCTTCGCTGGCTACCGCTTCGTCGCCGGTGATCCGCTCACTCCCGACACATACGCTCGCCTCGATCGGGCGGCGAAAACCGCCGTGCTCGATGCCGTGGCCGGGTTCCTGGCTGCGCTTCATGGCCTGCCGCAGGCGGCCATCAACTGGTCTGGCGAATGGCCGCGGACCTGGAGGGCGGCGCAGTTCGCGGAGCGAGGCATGGCCGAGCGCCTGCCGCTAGCCCCGCAAACCAGGCCAAGAAGCGACGACTTCGAGGCGCGCCTGCGCCTGGCGGAAGGCAGCGTCCAGCGCCTCGACCATGATGACGACGCGAGCTACGCCGGTCGCCTCGACGATGCCCGCGGCAAGATGGTTGGCGTCACTCGGAACGTGTCGGACACGGCGTCGTCGTACGCGCAGCGCGTCAAGGATGCAGTGGCGTCCGCATCGCAGACCCTGCGCGACACGTCACACGATCTTACTGCCGGCGCGAGCGATGCGCTGCACCGGTTCGGCAACAGCGCCGACAAGCGTGGCGCCGCTCTTCAGGAAGGTACTCACGACATGGCCAACTCCTCACGCAACGCATTCTCGTCCATCGCCAGCAACCCGTTTGCGCTTGGCGGCATCGCCGCGATTGTCGGCCTGGTCGCAGGATCGCTGCTGCCGGTGTCCGA
Organism: Sphingomonas bacterium; assembly: GCF_903644135.1. Lineage (GTDB taxonomy): Bacteria > Pseudomonadota > Alphaproteobacteria > Sphingomonadales > Sphingomonadaceae > Sphingomonas. The sequence continues at coordinate 854 of NZ_CAHJXA010000296.1, forward strand.
CGAGGAGCAGCATGCACTCGCCTCGACGGCGACCAAGCTGCGCACCGCCGGTCGCGACCTCGCCCAGGACGTGGTGGATCGCGGCGGCCACATCGCGACCGACACGCTGGCGGCGATTAAGGGCAGCGCCGAGGCGCATGGCCTGACAGGCGACCGGCCGGTCGGCGAACTGCTCGGCGACGCGAAGAGCGGCGATCTGCTTGGCAATGTAAAGCAGGTCGCTCAGGAGACCCTGCAGGCCGGAAAGGACAGCGCACAGACACACCTGGCGGGTGCCGGGTCTTTTCCCGACGGACGAACAGCGCAGCTGATCGTCACCGCCGCACCCGCCAACAGACGAAGGAGAACAGACATGCAGGCACTGGATCAGATGCTCGGTTCGAGCGGCATGGACATGTCGAGCCTCGCCGCCCGGTTCGGGCTCAACCCCGATCAGGCCCAGTCGGCATTGGGCTCGCTGATGCCTGCGGTGCTCGGCGGGTTCCAGAAGAAGGCGGAGGCCAACGACTTGGCCCCTGCGACCGATGCCGTGAGCGATAGCGCCCAGCCGGATACCGATGCCGGCAACAGCATCCTCGGGCACATCTTCGGCGGCAAGGACGTGAGCCGCGAGGTTGCCGATCATGCCGCCGGACAGAGCGGGGTGTCGAGCACGGTGCTGAAGGCGATGCTGCCGGTCGTGGCGGCGATGGTGGCGAAGCACTTGGCGAGCGGGAACGGCGGCGCAGCGAGCGACCCAGCGCAGGGCGGCGGCCTTGGCGGGATGCTCGGGTCGATCCTGGGTGGTGGAGGTACGCCGAGCGGCGGCCTGGGCGGCCTCGGCAGCCTGCTGGGCGGCGGCGGCAACCCGCTCGATCAGATCCTGGCGCGGATGCGTTGAGCGGAGCGCCAGATACTGCGCGCTCCGGCGGCGACGCCGGACCGCTCAAGATGGGCTGGCCGGCGTGGAAGGCGGCCGCGCTGCGCACTTGGAAGGAGGCCGGCGACGACAATGTCGGCCTCGTTGCGGCCGGCGTGGCGTTCTACGGCTTCCTGGCGCTGGTGCCGCTGCTCGGCGCGATCGTGCTGAGCTATGGGATCATTGCCGAACCCTCGACGGTCATGCGCAACATGACGCAGCTCACCTCGGCGATGCCCGCCGACGCCGCCAAGCTGATCGGTGAGCAGCTGATGAACGTCGTCAAGACGTCGGACGGCAAGAAGGGGCTTGGCCTGCTCCTTGCCCTCGCGCTGGCGCTGTTCGGCGCTCGCAACGGCGCGGGGGCAATCGTTACCGCGCTCAACATCGCCTATGACGAGCATGAGAAACGCGGCTTCGTCCGTCTCAACCTGCTTGCGCTGGCGATGACCGCGGCGGCGGTGCTGGTGGCGGTGGTCGCGATGGTCGCGATCGCCGCGCTCGGTCATCTTGAGGATCTGCTGCCGACCCTGCCAGACTGGGTCGCGGTGGTCGGCAAGATCGCGACCTACGCCGTATTGGCGCTCGCCGGCGCAGCAGGCGCCGCGACGTTGTACCGGTTCGGCCCGTCGCGCGATCAGGCCGGCTGGGTGTGGCTGACCCCCGTATCGGTATTCGCCGCCATCGGCTGGCTGCTGCTGACGATCGGGTTCGGCATCTATGTCGCCCACTTCGGAAACTACAATGCCACCTACGGCTCGCTCGGTGCCGTGGTGGTGCTGCTCACCTGGCTGTACCTGTCCTGCTACATCCTGGTCTTCGGCGCCGAGCTGAACTCGGAGTTCGAGCGTCAAGCGGCACCCGCCTCAAGCGCCGCCAGGCAGGATGCGCCGACCGGTGAGGGACGATTGCCGGCGCCTTCCGGCCAGCCCGGCCCTGTGCAGATCCATACCGCCTCCGACGTTCGCGATCTCGCTACGGCTCGGCTGATGGCCGCCGGCACGCGAGTCACCGGCGTCGGCAAGGTCGGCCTTCTGACCTCCGGCCTTTCGACCCTTGGCCTCGCACGCATCCGGCGCGGTCGCAAGATACAGGGACTGGCGCTGTTGGCCGCAAGCGGGGTGCTGGCGCTGTTGCGGCACGAGCGCGACGACGCGGGCGAGCGCTCGTCTCCCAGCAAGGACGCGACATGACCTCCGCAAGGCCTGCAGGGCACGAGGAAGCGACGGTCCAGCAGCTTGCGGAGTTATACGACCAGCACGAGCAGGCCGTCTCGCCGGTGCAACGGTTTGCCAATCGCGTGACGGCAGGGCTCGGCCGTCCCCTGGCGCTCGCGATCATCATCGGTCTGGTGATCGCGTGGGTGGTCGGGAACTATGCCGCCCGGCTGATGGGATCGACGGCACTCGAGGAGTTCCCATTTCCCGATCTCGGCTTTCTCGTGACGATCGCCGCGCTGATCGTGGCACTGCTCATCCTGACCACGCAACGCCACGAGGAAGAGCTGGCCGACAAGCGGGCTCGGCTGACGCTGCAGATCGCCGTGCTCAGCGAGAAAAAGATCGCTAAGCTCATCGAGCTGATGGAAGAGCAGCGGCGTGACAATCCGCTGCTGCCGTCGAGGGTAGACCGGGAAGCCGATGCTATGGCGACCGCAAGCGACCCACGCGCCAGTCTCGAACAGCTTGAAGCCTCATCCCGGCAAGTGAGCTAAATGCTTAGGGTCAGGACTCATTGGTTATAGCCAGAAGATGACGGTGGCAGCGAGGGCGACGGCAGAAAAGAAGACGGTT
>NZ_CAHJXA010000297.1 GCF_903644135.1 Sphingomonas bacterium
GTCGATGACGAGCTATTGTCCGGTGCCCGGGGTCGGGCCGCGGACGCCGGCGGACCGCGGCTACCAGGGCGGGTTCGCGGCGGCGCTGATGCTCAAGGACCTGAAGCTCGCGGTCGAGGCGGCGCAGGGCGCGAACGCCAGCGTGCCGATGGGCTCGGCCGCCGGCGCGCTGTACCAGGCGATGGCAAACGCCGGCGATGGCGACCTCGACTTCTCGGCCGTTATCGGGCTGCTCAATGGCAGCTCGCGGCGCGGCGCAGCCTAGCGGTTGCACGCCGGAACCCAGATTTCGGTTGTGGAGTTCGACGGAAGCGCCATTGCAAGGACATGATCCGAACAATGCCTGACCTCGACCGCATCCGCCACGAGTGCAAGCGGATGGTAACGACCCGCTCGCTGGCCGCGGCGGGGGCGGCGCTGGTGCCGGTGCCGGGGATCGACCTTGCCGCCGATGTCGGCCTGCTCGCGACCATGTTGCCCAGGATCAGCGCCGCATTCGAGCTGGACCATGACAGCGTTGCGAAGCTGGATCCCAACACCGCGCAGCGCGTCTTCGTCCTCGCCGCCGGCCTGGGCAACAACCTGATCGGCCGGATGATCACCCGCAAGCTCGCGCTCGCCCTGCTGCGTCGGGTGGGCGTGCGGCTCGCCTCGGCATCGGTGGCGCGGCTGGTGCCGATCGTCGGCCAGGCGATCGGCGCGTCGATCGGCTTTGGCGCGATGAAGCTGGCCGGCGACGCTCATGTCGAGGATTGCTATCGCACCGCGCGAGCGCTGCTGGAGCCGGCGTGAGCGGTCGCGCCATCGCCTGCCCCAGCTGCGGCGCGGTCCAGCACCTGCCGCTGCTCGCATCCGGCGAGGCGGCGCGGTGCGTGCGCTGCGACAGCATCCTCGAACGCAGCCGCGGCACCAGCGTGGGCGGGGCGGCGGCGCTGGCGATCGCGACCTTCGTGCTGCTGATCCCCGCTAACCTCCTGCCGCTGTACCGGGTGGAGCTGCTGGCGGGATCGCGGGCGAGCCATGTCACCTCGGGCGTCCATGCCTTCTGGGCGCAGCATTGGCCGCTGCCGGCGATCGCGATGCTGGTGTTCGTGCTGATCCTGCCGCTGCTCCGCTTCGCGCTGCTGGGGCTCGTGCTGGGCGCGGTGCATCTGGGCCGCGCGTCGCCGCGGCTCGGCCCCTCGTTCCGGGTGGCGCAAACGCTGGGCGTGTGGGCGATGCCGGAGGTGATGCTGCTCGGCATCTATGTCGCCTATGGGCGGCTGACGGCGCTGTTCGACCTCAAGGTCGGGGAGGGTGCGCTGTTCATGGCGGCGGCGACGGTCGGCGCGCTGCTGACCCGCGCGGCGATCGACGAGGCGACGGTGTGGCGCGCGATCATGCCGGAGCCTGCCGTACCGGCTGGGCCGACCCTGTCGTGCCAGGCGTGCCTGCTGGTGCTGCCGCTCGCCGCGTCGGGGGGAGACTGCCCGCGCTGCAACGCCCGGCTGGAGCCGCGCAAGACCAACAGCCTTGCCCTCACCACCGCGCTGATTGGCACTGGGCTGGTCCTCTATCTCCCGGCCAACCTGCTGCCGATGGCGTTGACCATCAAGCTGGCCACCGCCTCCTCCTATACCGTGTTCGGCGGCGTCATCGAGCTTGCCGATGCGGGGCTGTGGGGACTGGCGGCGCTGGTCTTCACCGCCAGCTTCGCGATCCCGCTGCTGAAGCTCACCGGCATGGTGTGGCTGTTATGGTCGGTCCATACCGGTTCGACCCGCGCGTTGAAGCTCAAGACCAGGCTGCACCACGCCATTCACGAGATCGGGCGCTGGTCGATGGTCGATGTGCTGGCGATCGGAACCTTCGTGCCGTTGATGCAGTTCGACCAGTTGGCCAATGCTCAGGCGATGCCGGGCATGGTCGCGTTCCTGGGGGTCGTGATCGCGACGATGTTCTCCACCCATAGTTTCGACACGCGTCTGCTGTGGGACGCGCTTGACCGCCGTTCTTCCACGATGAGGCCGCTCCCCGCATGACCGACACCGACCTGCCCCATGCCGAGCGTACCGAGGCGCGGGTCAGCCGCGGACGCTGGCCGGGGCTGGTCTGGGCACTGCCGCTGGCGGCGCTGCTGATCGCGGGCTGGCTGGGACTGAGCGCGCTCACCAACCGCGGCGTGTCGGTGGAGCTGATCGTGCCGAACGCGCAAGGCGTGCGCACCGGCGACACCCATGTCGACTATAACGGCCTGGAGATCGGCGAGGTGTCCGGCATCGCGCTGGCGGAGGACGGCCACAACATCGTCCTGACGCTGCGGATCGACCATTCCAGGAAGGACCTGTTTCGCACCGGCTCGAAGCTGTGGGTGGTGGGCTCCAACCCCAGCTTCACCAACATCGCCTCGCTGCGCGCCGCCGTCGCCGGGCCGAGCATCGGCGTCCAGCCGGGGCCGGGCGAGCCCGCCTATCGCTTCACCGCGGTGCGCGACGCGCCGATCGTGGAGAGCGGCGCGCAGGGTCGCCGCTTCCGCCTGGTCGCGCCCGATCTGGTGTCGATCACGCCCGGCACATCGGTCTATACCCATGGCGTCCAGGTCGGCACCGTGACCGCGATCCAGCCGACCGGCACGCAGGGCTTTGCCGCCGACATCTTCGTGCGCGAGCCGTTCGTGAAGCTCGTCACCCGGTCGAGCCACTTCTGGGACGCCGCCGCCTTTCAGCTGAGCCGCACCGCCGGTGGACTTCAGGCACGGCTGACCTCGCCGGCGATCGCGGCGCTGGGCGGTGTCGACTTCGAGACACCGGCGCTGGCGGCGGATCGCAGCCAGGCACCGGCAGGCACGACCTTCTCGCTCTATCCCGACGCTGGCTCCGCCGACGCGGCACCGGCCGGGCCGGAAACGCTGTACCAGGTGGCGCTGTCGGGCGATCTCGGCGGGCTGCTACCGGGGGCACCGGTGCAGATGAGCGGGTTCACCGTCGGCCGCGTGGTCGAGACGCGCTTCCTCTTCGACGCCGCGGCGGGCGCGATCCGCACGCCGGTGACGATCGCGCTTGACGGCACCCGGTTGCGGGTACCGCCGACCCGCGCCGGGGTCGACGATCTGGTCACGCGTATGGCGGCGCACGGCCTGCGCGTGAAGCTGACCCAGTCGCCGCCGGTGATCGGCAGCTATCAGGTCGTGCTCGACCCGCATGGCGGCGGCCCGGCGGCGCTGCGGCAGGGCTCGCCCTATCCATGGCTGCCGGCCGCTGGCAGCGGCGGCGACACGCTCGGCAAGGTCGACAGCATCCTCGGCAAGGTCGACGCGCTGCCGATCGCGCAGATCGGTGCCAACCTGCGCGCGCTAACCGCCAATCTCAGCGGCATCACCGGCTCGCCGCAGCTCAGGGACAGCCTCAACCATCTCGACAGCACGCTGGTCACGCTCGACCGCACCGCCAAGGCGGACGCGCCCAAGATCGGCCCGCTGATCGACTCGCTGCAACAGACCGCCGACCAGGCGCAGGCGGCGGCGGCGGCGGCGAGCCGTAC
>NZ_CAHJXA010000298.1 GCF_903644135.1 Sphingomonas bacterium
GTCCCCGACCAGGACCGACCCGCCGACGTTGAGGTTCTCCAGGGCCGGGACGTGGCCGAGGAGGCGGGTGCCGAGGCGATCCGTGCGCGGGGTGAGGCGGCGGAGGCGACGGTGCTCGACGTCGCCGATCTTGGCGCAGTGACGGCGTTCTTCGCCGAACTGCCGGCGTTCGATGTGCTGGTCAACAACGCCGGCACCAACCGCCCCAAGCCGATGCAGGATGTGGACGAGGCCGATTACGACGCGGTCCTCGACCTCAATGTCAAGAGCGCCTTCTTCGTCGCGCAGGCCTGCGCGCGTGGCATGATTGCCGCCGGCGCAGGCGGCAGCCTGATCCATATCGGCTCGCAGATGGGGCATGTCGGCGGCCCCAACCGCTCGCTCTACTGCGCCTCGAAATGGGCGCTGGAGGGGATGAGCAAGGCGTTTGCGCTCGACCTCGCCGCGCACCGCATCCGCTCCAACACCATCGCGCCGACCTTCATCGAGACGCCGATGACGCGGCCGTTCTTCGAGAACCAGGCATTCAAGGACAGCGTCCTCGCCAAGATCAAGCTCGGCCGGCTCGGCCAGGTCGAGGATTTGATGGGCGCCGCCGTCTTCCTCGCTTCCGACGCCGCCGCGCTGGTCACCGGCACCAGCCTGATCGTCGACGGCGGCTGGACCGCCGACTGATATTATAACCTTTAGGAGAGCCGACCATGGACAAGCGCACATTGGGCAAGGACGGCATCGCCACGTCCGCGATCGGGCTCGGCTGCATGGGCATGTCGGGCATGTACGGCCCCGCCGACCGGGCGGAGAGCATCGCGACGATCCACGCCGCGCTCGACGCCGGCGTCGTCCTGCTCGATACCGGCGACTTCTATGGTGCCGGCCATAACGAGCTGCTGCTCGCCGAGGCGCTCAAGGGCGTGCCGCGCGACGCGTATCAGCTCAGCGTCAAGTTCGGCAATCTGCGCGGCCCCGATGGCGCGATCATCGGCAACGACAGCCGGCCCAAGTCGCTGCGCAACTTCCTCGCCTATTCGCTGCAGCGGCTCGGCACCGACCATATCGACATCTACCGCCCGTCGCGGCTCGACAGCGAGGTGCCGATTGAGGACGCGATCGGGGCGATGGCCGATCTCGTCCAGGCGGGCTATATCCGCCAGATCGGCCTGTCGGAGGTCGGCGCGGCGACGCTGCGCAAGGCGGCGGCGGTGCACCCGATCAGCGACCTACAGATCGAGTATTCGCTGATCTCGCGCGGCATCGAGGAAGACATCCTGCCGACCGCGCGCGAGCTGGGCGTCGGCATCACCGCCTATGGCGTGCTGGCGCGCGGCCTGATCAGCGGCCACTGGCGCAAGGACGCAGCGGCCAGCAACGACATGCGGACCAAGACGCCGCGCTTCGCCGAGGGCAATGTCGACGCCAACCTCAAGCTGGTCGAGGCGTTGCGAACGATGGCGGACGCACGCGGGGTCAGCGTTGCGCAGGTGGCGATCGCCTGGGTGCTGGCGCAGGGCGACGACATCGTGCCGGTCGTCGGCTCACGCAAACGCGAGCAGCTGAGCGAGGCGCTGGGCAGCCTCGACGTGACGCTGTCGTCGGACGATCTCGCCTCGATCGAGCAGGCGGTGCCGGCCGGCGCAGCGGCGGGCGCGCGCTATCCCGAAGCGGCGCTGCACGCGATGGACAGCGAGAAGGCGTGACGCGCGGGGTGTCGGCGCGTCAGGTGCCGGCACCCGCCAGCCACTCCCGCCCTTCCGCGTACAGGGCCTCGACCTCGGGGCCCATCAGCCCCGGCATGTCGCGCTTGACGGTCAGGCCAAGCTTGGTCTGCAGATAAGCGAGGTGCCGATAGCCCTCGGGAAAGCTTTCCAGCAGTTCGGCGTCGAGTATCGGCGCGGGCCCCGGGCTGGCGGTGGTCATTCGGTCGCGCTCGTAGATCGGATGGCGCAGCACGATCTTCCACGCCCCCCCGCGCCGCTCGAACAGGTCGTAGAAACGGCCGTCGCAGAACGCGTCGCACACCACGCCGTCGATCGTCGCGCGCTGGGCGATCGTCACCTTGGTCTGCGCCACCGCGCGGTTCCCGGCAATGTCGATGTGGCAGCCGCTCATGGCGTGGTTGACCAGGATGCCGTTGCCCCAGCCGCGCCGGGTCAGCTCGGCGAACTCCTGCCCCGACACCTGCGACCAGGTGGTCATCATCCGCCCGTCCTCGTGGAACAGCGCCGCGAGCTGGTCGAACATGCCGGCGTCGCGGAACACCGCCCAATCCTCGACCACGCGCTGGATGGCGAAGAAATCGGCCTGATTGATGTCGCTCACCTAACATGTCTCCCTCGCTCGCCGTCGTGGCGCATTCGTCTTGCGGCTGCTAGGCAGGGACGGCAACCCTCAGCGGAACCTTAATCGATGACGCAGACCCTCGATCAAGCCGACACCACCATCGCCTCGCTGGAGGCACTCGACACGCGGCTGCGCTGGCTGTCGTCATGGACGATCCACAACGCCAACCACCTGCGCGACAGCCGCGACGGGCTGAAGGTCGGCGGCCATCAGGCGTCGTGCGCGTCGATGACGGCGATCATGGCGGTGCTGTATTTTCACGCGCTTGGCCCCAACGACAAGGTGGCGGTGAAGCCACACGCCGGGCCGGTGCTGCACGCGATCCACTATCTGCTGGGTGAGCAGAGCCTCGACCAGCTCCAACGCTTTCGCGGCCTCGGCGGGGCGCAGAGCTATCCCTCGCGCACCAAGGACCAGATCCCGGTCGACTTCTCCACCGGTTCGGTCGGGCTGGGCGTCGCGGTCACCGCTTTCGCCAGCCTGGTGCAGGACTATCTCATCGCGCACGGCGCGCTGGCGCAGGAGAATGCCGGCCGGATGATCGCGCTGATGGGCGATGCCGAGCTCGACGAGGGCAATATCTATGAGGCGCTGATCGAGGGCTACAAGCACGACGTGCGCAACTGCTGGTGGATCGTCGACTATAACCGCCAGTCGCTCGACCACACCACCGCCGACCGCATGTTCCGCCGCTTCGACGACATCTTCGAGACCTGCGGCTGGCGGGTGCTGACGCTGAAATATGGCAAACGGCAGCGGGAAGCGTTCAAGCAGCCGGGCGGCATGGCGCTCAAGGAGTGGATCGACAACTGCCCGAACGTCGATTTCGCAGCGCTGACCTATCAGGGCGGGGCGGCGTGGCGGGCGCGGCTGACCGCCGACATTGGCGGCAAGCCGAGCGTCGCCAAGCTGCTCGGTAGCTATGACGACGACGCGCTGGCGGCGCTGATGACCAACCTCGGCGGGCATTGCATCGAGACGCTGATGGAGGCGTTCGACGCCGCCAAGGACGACCGTCCGACGCTGTTCATCGCCTACACGATCAAGGGCTTCGGCCTGCCCTTTGCGGGCCACAAGGACAATCACTCGGGGCTGATGAACCCGCGCCAGATCGGGCAGCTGCGCGGCGACCTCGGCATCGCCGAGGGGGAGGAGTGGGAGCCCTATGGCGG
>NZ_CAHJXA010000299.1 GCF_903644135.1 Sphingomonas bacterium
CGCGAGCGGCACGTCGCGCGGGGCAAGCTGTTGCCCCGCGACCGGGTGCATCGGCTGCTCGATCCGGGATCGCCCTTCTTGGAGGTCGGCGCGCTGGCGGCGGACGGGCTGTATGGCGGCGACGCGCCGGGTGCGGGAATAGTCGCCGGCATCGGCCGGGTGGCCGGCCGCGAGTGCATGGTCGCGGCCAACGACCCGACGGTGAAGGGCGGGGCCTACTTCCCGATGACGGTGAAGAAGCATCTGCGCGCCCAGGAGATCGCCGAGCAGAACCGGCTGCCGTGCATCTACCTGGTCGACAGCGGCGGTGCCAACCTGCCGCACCAGGCGGAGGTGTTCCCCGATCGCGAGCATTTCGGCCGCATCTTCTTCAACCAGGCCAACATGAGTGCCAAGGGCATCGCCCAGATCGCCTGCGTGATGGGCAGCTGCACCGCCGGCGGTGCCTACGTTCCGGCGATGAGCGACGAAAGCGTGATCGTGCGCGGCCAGGGAACGATCTTCCTGGCCGGGCCGCCGCTGGTCAAGGCGGCGACCGGCGAGGTGATCAGCGCCGAGGAGCTGGGCGGCGCGGACACGCATGGCCGCCGCTCGGGGGTGGTCGACCATGTCGCCGACGATGACGAGCACGCGCTGCTGATCGTGCGCGACATCGTCGCGACGCTCAACCGGCCGAAGTCGGTCGACATCGAGATTGTCGAACCGCGTCCGCCCAAGCTGGACCCGGAGGAACTGTACGGCATTATACCGCAGGACGTGCGCGCGCCGTACGACGTGCGCGAGGTGATCGGGCGGATCGTCGACGGTTCGGAGCTGCACGAGTTCAAGCCGCTGTACGGCACGACGCTGGTGTGCGGCTTCGCGCGGATCTGGGGGATGCCGGTGGCGATCCTCGCCAACAACGGCGTGCTGTTCAGCGAGAGCGCCGTGAAGGGCGCGCACTTCATCGAACTCGCCTGCCAGCGCCGCGTGCCGCTGCTGTTCCTGCAGAACGTGTCGGGGTTCATGGTCGGCGGCAAGTACGAGGCGGAGGGGATCGCCAAGCACGGTGCCAAGCTGGTCACCGCCGTCGCCACCGCCTCCGTCCCCAAGATCACCGTGCTGATCGGCGGCAGCTTCGGGGCCGGCAATTACGGCATGTGCGGGCGGGCCTATAGCCCCCGGTTCCTGTTCAGCTGGCCCAACGCGCGGATCAGCGTGATGGGCGGCGAGCAGGCGGCGAGCGTGCTGGCAACCGTCCACCGTGACGCGGAGACCTGGACGCCCGAGCAGGCGGAGGCGTTCAAGGCCCCGGTGCGGCAGCGGTTCGAGGAGGAGGGCAACCCGTACTACGCGACCGCGCGATTGTGGGACGACGGCGTGATCGACCCGGTGCAGACCCGCGACGTGCTGGGGCTGGCGTTCGCGGCGACGCTCAACGCGCCGATCCCCGAACGCGCGACGTTTGGGCTGTTTCGGATGTGAGGAAAATATGCGTACGCTGATCCAACGGACTGGTTCTGATTGTGGAGTTGCCACGTTGGCGATGCTTGCGGGTAAAACATACAATGACGCGGCTAATTTCATGCTGGCGCAGTATCCAGAGGCCAAGCTTGTGAGCACTGGAAAGATTGTCGCAGGACTTCGCTACTTTGGTATTGAGCCTCTTCAAAAACGCTCCCGAGCATTGGTTGGGGTCAAGCTTGTTGAGCTAAGACATGATGCCCTGCTGCAGGGAAGCCACAAGAAAGATGCTGTGCGTCCCGATCATTGGGCTGTTTGGGACTGTAAACACAAAAAGGTTCGGGATCCTTGGGGTGAGGACATCCCATTTTATCCTAGTCATTATATGTTGGTTCGGTGACCCGATCCCTCCTCATCGCCAACCGGGGCGAGATCGCGCGGCGGATCATCCGCAGTGCGCGGCGGCTGGGCGTGCGCACGGTGGCGGTGCACTCGGACGTCGATGCCGCGATGCCGTTCGTGCGCGAGGCGGATGCGGCGGTGTGCATCGGTACGGCGGCGGCGAGCGACAGCTATCTGCGTACAGATCGCCTGCTGGCGGCGGCGCGCGAGACGGGGGCGGAGGCGATCCATCCCGGCTATGGCTTTCTCAGCGAAAACGCCGATTTCGCCGAGGCGGTCATTGCGGCGGGGCTAGTCTGGGTCGGCGCGCCGCCCGCCAGCATCCGGGTGATGGGGCTGAAGGACGCCGCCAAGGCGCGGATGATCGCCGCCGGGGTGCCGGTGACGCCGGGCTACCTCGGCGAGGACCAGAGCCCCGAGCGGCTCCAGCGCGAGGCCGACGCGATCGGCTATCCGGTGCTGATCAAGGCGGTGGCTGGCGGCGGCGGCAAGGGTATGCGGCGGGTCGATGCCGCCGACGCGTTCGCCGAGGCGCTGGCGAGCTGCCGGCGCGAGGCGGCGGCGGCGTTCGGCGACGATCGCGTGCTGATCGAGAAGTATATCCTCAGCCCGCGCCACATCGAGGTGCAGGTGTTCGGCGACACCCACGGCCACGTCGTCCACCTGTTCGAGCGCGACTGCTCGCTGCAGCGCCGCCACCAAAAGGTGATCGAGGAAGCCCCCGCCCCCGGCATGGACCCCGCGACCCGCGGCGCCGTCTGCGACGCCGCGGTCAAGGCGGCCAAGGCAGTCGACTATGTCGGCGCGGGCACGATCGAGTTCATCGCCGACGGCTCGGAGGGCCTCTCCGCCGACCGCATCTGGTTCATGGAGATGAACACCCGGCTGCAGGTCGAGCATCCGGTGACCGAGGCGATCACCGGCCAGGACCTGGTCGAGTGGCAGTTGCGCGTAGCCTCCGGCGAGCCGCTGCCGAAGACGCAGGACCAGCTGGCGATCAACGGCTGGGCGATGGAGGCGCGGCTTTATGCCGAGAACCCCGCGACGGGGTTCCTGCCGTCGACCGGGCCTCTAGAGCGACTGCGGTTCCCGCGCGGCCTCAGGATCGACAGCGGCGTCGAGGAGGGTGGCGAAGTGACGCCGTTCTACGACCCGATGATCGCCAAGATCATCGTCGCCGCGCCGACCCGCGCCGCCGCCGCCAACAAGCTGGCGCGCGCGTGCGGCAAGGTCGAGGTCTGGCCGGTGAGGACCAATGCCGCCTTCCTGGCGCGCGCCGCGGCCGACCCTGACTTCGTCGCCGCCCGCATCGACACCGGGTTCATCGAGCGCCACGCCGACCGGCTGATCCCCGCGGCCGAGCCGTCCGAGCCGGTGCTGCAGGCCGCCGCCCATGCGCTGCTGCCGCCGCGGGGAACCGTTCCCTGGACGGCGCTGCACGGGTTTCGCGTCAACGCCGCCGCCGACCTTTGTGTCGCGGTTGCGGTTGCCGGCCGCACCCACCTCGTCACCCTCACCGAGCGGCCGCAAGCGACGATCGCCGACGGAGTGCTCTACCTGGCGGGCGAAGCCTGGCCGTTCGGGCCGCCCCGCGCTGGCGAACAGCGGCGGCAAGCATGGTGTGGGCCGCAATATCCACCTGGGCAACACGATCCTCGGCCTG
>NZ_CAHJXA010000300.1 GCF_903644135.1 Sphingomonas bacterium
ACCTGCACGGTCGCGACCGCCTGCGCGGCGATGCCTTCGCCGCGGCCGGTGAAGCCCAGCCGCTCGGTCGTGGTCGCCTTGACGCTCACCCGGTCGGGCGCGATCTGCAGCAGGTCGGCGATGCGCGCGACCATGGCGGCACGGTGGAGCCCGATCTTGGGGGCCTCGCAGATGATCGTCAGGTCGACAAAGCCGATCTGGCCGCCGCGCTCCGCGATCAGCGACGCGGCGTGCTGAAGGAAGCGCGCCGAGTCGGCTCCCTTCCATTGCGGGTCGCTCGGCGGAAAGTGCGTGCCGATGTCGCCCGCCGCGATCGTACCGAGCAGCGCGTCTGTGAGGGCGTGCAACGCGACATCGGCATCGCTGTGCCCGGACAGGCCCTTGTCATGCGGGATCAGCAGCCCGCCGAGCCACAGCTCCTCGCCCTCCTCCAGCCGGTGAACATCGAAGCCGGACGCCGTCCGGGTCTCCAGAGCCGCGCGCGCCTCGGCAGCGGCGAAATCCTGCGGGTAGGTGATCTTGTCGAGCATCGCATCGCCTTGCACCAAGCCGACGCTGCCGCCAAGCCGCCGCACCATCTGCGCGTCGTCCGTCGCATCCTCATCGGCAGGCCAGGCGGCGTGAGCGGCTTGGAGCGCCGCCAGCCGGAACCCCTGCGGCGTCTGAAGCCGGTTGAGCCCGGCGCGCGGCACCACATCGCCAAGAACGCCGTCACCCTTGGCGAGGGTGTCGGCGACAGGCAGCACCGGTGTCGCGCCGTCATGCTCGTCGAGGGCCGCCAGCACCCGGTCGATCACAGCGGCCGGCAGGAACGGCCGCGCCGCATCGTGGATCAGCACTCGCGTCGCGCCGGCCGCAGCCGCTGCCGCCAGGCCGTTGGCGACCGACTGCCGGCGCAGCACTCCGCCAGCGACCAGCGTGACGCCGGGGAGCAAGGCGGCGACCTGTTGCTCGTTGCCGGAGGCGACCACGACGATCACGGCGCCGACGTCAGGATGATCGGCGAGCGCGCCATAGCTGTGCTCGATCATCGGCCGGCCGGCGATGCGGGCGAACTGCTTGGGCAGCACGCCGCCCGCCCGTAAGCCGGCCCCGGCAGCGACGATGATGGCGATGGTCCTGTCCATCGCCGCCGGTTAGCCGCCAGCCGAACGGACCGCCAGTCTTGCGAGCCGCCGCTGCCGCGCGTATCTCGGCAGTCCGTCATGCGCACGCTCTCTCCCATCCAGATCGGCCCTGTCCGGATCGACTGCCCGGTGGTGCTCGCGCCGATGACCGGCGTCACCGACCTGCCGTTCCGCACCCTGGTGCGCCGCTATGGATCGGGGCTCAACGTCACGGAGATGATCGCCAGCCAGGCGGCCATTCGCGAGACGCGCCAGTCGCTGCAGAAGGCGGCGTGGCATCTGTCCGAAGAGCCGGTGTCGATGCAGCTGGTCGGCTGCACGCCCTATGAGATGGGCGAGGCGGCGCGGCTGGCGGAGGATCGCGGCGCGGCGATCATCGATATCAACATGGGCTGCCCGGTGCGCAAGGTCACCAACGGCGACGCCGGCTCGGCGCTGATGCGCGACCTGTCACTGGCGGCGGCGATCATCAAGGGGGTGACGGCAGCGGTGTCGGCTCCGGTCACGCTCAAGATGCGGATGGGCTGGTGCCACGACAGCCTCAACGCCCCCGAACTCGCCCGCATCGCCGAGGACCTGGGCGTGCGGATGATCACCGTCCATGGCCGCACCCGCAACCAGATGTATAAGGGCAACGCCGACTGGGGCTTCGTTGCGCAGGTGAAGCAGGCGGTTGGCGTGCCAGTGATCGTTAATGGCGACATCTGTTCGGTCGAGGACGCCAATGATGCGCTCGACCAGTCAGGGGCGGACGGGGTGATGATCGGCCGCGGTGCCTATGGCCGGCCATGGTTGCTAGGGCAGGTGATGGCGGCGCTGAGTGGCGGGCGAGCGTTGGTCGATCCGATGCTCGACGAACAATATCGTGCGATCGCCGACCATTACGAGGCGATGCTCGATCATTACGGCATCGTCACCGGCGTCAACATGGCTCGCAAGCATATCGGCTGGTACACTAAGGGACTGCCCGGCTCGGCCGAGTTCCGCAACGCCGTCAACCAGGAACCCGATCCTGTCCGCGTGCGATCGATGCTCGCGGAATTCTATGCTCCGTGGCGGTGCCGGCACGCAGCTTAACGTGCATTATGTGGTTTCTTTGCAACGCCTGATCTTGTAGCATTGTCGTAATGAACGCGGCCGCGACCCAGGACAGGGACGAGCGAACGGGGCCGCGCTGGCTCGCCGTGACCCCGGCGATCGAGCTGATGGTGCTCGCCGTCGCCGCCGCGATCGCTGTCGCGAGCTATTTCGTGCTCACCAGCGACAAGCTGATGGGGCGGCTGATCCCGCCGCCTCTGATCGCATTACTGCTGGTCGCCAACATCCTGCCTGGCGTCATCATCCTGATGCTGATCGGCCGCCGCATCGCGCAACGCCGCGCGGCGCGCTCGCCAATCGGCGGGCGGGGGCAGCTGCATGTCCGGTTGGTGGCGATCTTCTCCATCGTGTCAGCGGTGCCGATGCTGCTGGTGACGGTCGTGGCGTCGCTGTTGTTCCAATATGGCGTGCAGTTCTGGTATTCGAGCCAGGCGCGCGGCCTGCTGGAAAACGCCACCGACCTGGCGAGCATCTCCTATGACCAGATGCTGCACCGCTGGCAGGAGCAGGCGGTCACCACCGCCGACGATACCGCGGAGTTCCTCAAGACCCACGCGCTCGACAACCCACAATTCCCCGCCTTCTTCTTTCAGCAGGTTTATTACCGCAGTATGTCGGACGGTATCCTGTTCCAGGTCCGTCCCCATGCCGGGTTCCAGACGCTGGCGACGATCAATCCCGACCTGATCGACCTGGGCCGGCAGATCTCGGGCGCGGACCTGCGGCTGTTGCGGTCGGGCCGTCCCGGCATCGTCACGGTGCGCGACAATCGGGTGCAGACCCTCACCAAGCTGCCCGGATCGAGCAACCTGTTCCTGTTCGCCGCGACCGTCGTCGACATGCGCACGGTGGCGCAGCAGCGGCAGCGCGCGACGCTGGTGCAGGCCAGCTACCATAATTTCGTCACCCGCGGACGGGCGCTGCAGCTCCGCTTCAACGCCGCGTTGCTCGGCATCTCGCTGCTGATCGTCGGCATCGCGGTATGGATCGCGCTCGCTATCGCCGACCGGCTGGTCCGCCCGGTCGGCGAGTTGGTCGCCGCCGCCCGCCGGGTGGAGGGCGGCGACCTGACCGCACGCGTCCCCGATCCGCGCAGCCCCGACGAGGTCGGCACGCTGGCGAAGGCGTTCAACCAGATGACCGGGCGGCTGGAGCGGCAAAATGGCGACCTGCTCTCGGCCAACACCACGCTGGAGAACCGGCGGGCGTTGATCGAGGCGGTAATGGCGGGGGTATCGGCGGGCGTCGTCGCGACC
>NZ_CAHJXA010000301.1 GCF_903644135.1 Sphingomonas bacterium
CGTCGTCGTGCAGCAGCGTCGCCGTGTGCATGAACTCGACGGAGGCCGCGAGATGGACGTGGCCCTCGCCCTGGTAGCCGGCGAGCGAGGCGGTCGCGAGGCCCATCGCCGCGGCGTCGATCGCGCCGGTGGCCGCCAGCCCGCGGCCGAGCCCCGCCAGCACCTTCTCGTTGAACAAGGTCGCCGGCAACCGCGCCGGCCCTTCATAGACGACCAGTCGCACCGAGTTGGAACCGATGTCGATGATCCCGGTCCGCGTCGGTTTGGCGGTACCGGCCAGCGGCGACGCCGCGCGCCGCAGCAGCCGGGTGGCGACGCTCACCGTTCTCGCCCGAACGACAGCGTCGGCACCGACTCCGCCCCGGCGACGGCGGCACCGCGGCCCGAGAGCGATGGGTTGTTCATGAAATAACGGTGGAGGTTGAACGAGCGTTCGCCCGGCGCGTCCGGCGGCGACAGGCGGGTATAGGCTCCATCCGCCTCCAGCGCCCAGCTCTGTTCATTGTCGAGCAGGTTGGCGACCATCACCTGATCGAGCACCTGATCGTGTACCGTCGGATTGCTGATCGGCAGCATATATTCCACCCGCCGATCAAAGTTGCGCGGCATCCAGTCGGCCGAGGAAATGAAGATCCTGGCCCCGTCATTAGGGAGCGGCTTGCCGTTGGCGAAGCACCAGATGCGGCTATGTTCCAGGAAACGGCCGATCACCGACTTGACGCGGATGCGCTCGGACAGGCCCGGCACGCCGGGACGCAGGCAGCAGATGCCGCGCACGACCAGCTCGATCTCCACCCCCGCCGCGCTCGCCTCGTACAGCTTTTCGATGATCGCGGGATCGACCAGCGAGTTCATCTTGGCCCACATCCCCGCTGGCCGACCCTCGCGCGCTGCTGCGATCTCGGCGTCGATCAACGCTACCAGCGTGGGCCTCAGGTCGCGCGGGGACAGCACCAGCTGCTTCATGTCGACCGGCTCGATATAACCGGTGATGTAGTTGAACATCTGCGCCGCATCGGTGCCGATCGCCGGGTCGGCGGTGAAGAAGCTGAGGTCGGTGTAGATGCGCGCGGTAATCGGGTGATAGTTGCCGGTGCCAAAGTGGCAATAGGTCTTGAACGCAGTGCCCTCGCGCCGCACCACCATCGACACCTTGGCGTGGGTCTTCCACTCGAAGAAGCCATAGACGACGCGCACACCGGCCCGCTCCAGCGCCGATGCCCAGAGGATGTTCTGCTCCTCGTCGAAGCGCGCCTTCAGTTCAACGACCGCCGTCACCGACTTGCCCGCCTCCGCGGCGGCGATCAGCGCATTGATGATCGCGGGCTGCTTGCCGGCGCGGTACAGCGTCTGCTTGATCGCGACCACGTCGGGATCGTTCGCCGCCTGCTTGAGGAAGGCGATGACGACGTCGAACGTCTCATAAGGATGGTGGACGACGATGTCCTTCGCGCGGATCGCGGCAAAGCAATCACCGCCGAATTCGCGGATCCGGTCGGGAAAGCGTGGGGTGAAGCTGGGGAACTTGAGGTCGGGGCGGTTCTCCTCGACCAGCAGCGCCAGGTCGTCGATGCCGAGGAACTCGCCGGACTCGGTGACCATCGCGTCGCCGCCGGCCACCTCGTCCTTGAGTAGCGCGACCAGCGGCGCGGGGGTGCCGGTCTCCAGCTCCAGCCGGATCACGCGGCCGCGACGGCGGCGCTTGATGGCGTTGGCGAAATAGCGGACCAGGTCCTCCGCCTCCTCCTCGATCTCGATATCGCTGTCGCGCAGCACGCGGAAGGTCGCCGCACCGTCGACGCGGTAGCCGGGGAACAGCACCGGCGCGAAGTGGCGCATGACCGACTCGATCGCGACATAGCGCGCCGGTGCCTCCGCCGAGGTCGGCCCCGCCAGCCGGACGAAGCGCGGCATGGTCGGCGGCAGCATCACCACCTCCTGCACCGGCTCATCATCGGACAGGCGGACGAGGTCGAAGATCACCGACAGCCCCTTGTTGGGGATGAACGGGAACGGGTGCGATGGGTCGATCGCCTGCGGGGTCAGGACCGGGAATACCTGCTCGCGAAAATATTTCTCCAGCTCGGCAGGGGTTTCCGCGGCCAGCGCCTCGCGGGGAAGGACGATGACGCCTGCCTCCTCCAGCGCGGTGCGAACATCGACCCATACCGACTGCTGGCTGGCCATCAGCCGGTCGGCCTCGGCGGTGATGTCCGACAGCTGCTGGTTGACGGTCAGGCCATCGACCGAGCGCCGCTCGACCTCCTGCGTGCGCTGCCCCATCAGCCCGGCGACGCGGACCATGTAGAACTCGTCGAGATTGGACCCCGAGATCGACAGGAAGCGCAGCCGTTCCAGCAGCGGATGCGCGCTGTTGCAAGCCTCCTGCAAGACGCGCCGGTTGAACGCGAGCCATGACAGCTCGCGATTGAAGTACCGCCCCTCCTTGCCGGCGTCCTGGCCGAGATCGAATGGCTCCTCCTCCTTGTCGAAACGCGCGAGGTGGACGGGACGGGTCATGGTCTCTCCAAACCACCGGCGACAAGGCCGGCTTCGCCAAGCGTGGCGCGTGCAAGCGGAATGGACAAGCGGCGTTGCCGTTCCGTGACATCGCGATCGAGCAGCGCGACGGCCGCCTCGATCACGGCATAGCTACGCTCGATCCGTGTCGCGAGCCAGTCGATCAGCTCGGTCCGCGCATCCAGTCCCCGGCGCAGGAACAGCCGCGCGAGCAGCGCGCGGACCAGCGCATCGTCGGGCGGCAGCAGCGCCGCATGGGTGCTCGCGGCGAGCCGGCTGCGCAGGTCCGGGATGGTGATCGGCCAGTCGGGCGGTGCGGCGGCGGCGACGATCACCAGCGGGCGATGCGTCGCCTGCGCCCGGTTCCAGGCGTGGAACAGCTCCGCCTCCGGCACGGCCTCGGCATCGTCGATCACGCTGCCGCCGCTCTTGGCCGCGAACACCCGCGCCAGCAGGCTGCGGCCGGAGCGCGGCGGCCCGGTCAGGATCGCGGTCCTGACCGGCCAGGCACCCCAGTGATCGAGCAGGTGAACGGCGCGGGCATTGGCGGGGGTGACGAGGAAGGCATCGCCGCCCGGATCGCTCGGAAAGTCGAGGGGCAGCGCGATCTGGCTCATGCCCCCGCCCTGCGCGCCTCAGCCTGTGACATTGTCCGGCGCGATCTCGGGCGGCAACAGCTGCGGCGCGCGCCGGATGCGGATGGTCTGGCCGCTGCCGAACACCTGGAACCCGCGCGATTGCAGCGAGGTGCGCAGCACGTCGGGGTCGCCGTCGTACAGGACGCGCATCACCGACTGGCCGCCGAGCGCCAGGCTGGTGGTCTGTGCCGAGCGGACGCCGGGGATCGCGCGCACCGCCGCCTCGGTCGCGCTCACCGCGCCTGCGCCAGGCGTGTCGAACTGGACGTTGACGGCGATGCCCTGCCCGACCGCCGCCGGCCCGCCGAGATCGCCG
>NZ_CAHJXA010000302.1 GCF_903644135.1 Sphingomonas bacterium
AGCCGAGCCACTTCCCCTCGTCCTTGCCCGTCCACAGCGCCGGGTCGCCAGCCCACAGCTTGCGCGACCAGCCGTCAGCCCGCGCCGACTCGAGCCGCTTTTCGACCGCTTCCTCCAGCGGCTTCGGCAGCGTCGTGGTCATCCCGTCGAGCCGATCGCCGAGGAAGTCGGCGCGCTTGCCTGCCACCGCGCCGAGCAGCGCGTCGGCAGCATCGGCGAAGAGCTTGACGCCGGCATCGACCAGCCCCGTGGTCACGTCGCCAAGCTTGAGCCCGAGCCGGTCGGCCTCCGCCATGACGTGCTTCGCCGCGTCGAGATCGGCGGTCAGCGTCACCTTGGCGGTGCCATGCTCGCGGAATGCGTCCATGGTCTTGGGCGGCATGGTGTTGACCGTGTCCGGCCCGATCAGCGTGTCGATGTAGAGCGTGTCGGGATAGGCCTTGTCCTTGACGCCGGTGGAGGCCCACAGCAGCCGCTGCGGCATCGCGCCCTTGGCGGCGAGCGCCTGCCAGCGGTCGCTTTCGATCATCTCCTGATACCAGGCATAGGCGAGCTTGGCGTTGGCGATCGCGACCTTGCCGCGGATCGCCTTCAGCGCGTCGGCCTCGTCGTCGCCGGCCTCCACGCGCTTGTCGATCGCCTTGTCGATCTCGGCATCGATGCGGCTGACGAAGAAGCTCGCCACGCTGGCGATCCGGTCGATCGCCTCACCCTTGGCGACGCGCGCCTCCAGCCCGTCCATATAGGCTTCGGCCACCTGCTTGTACGCATCGAAGGCGAACAGCAGCGTGACGTTGATGTTGAGCCCGTCCGCGATGAGCTGGCGGATCGCCGGCACGCCGGGGACGGTGCCCGGCACCTTGACCATCAGATTGGGCTTGTCGACCTCGCCCCACAGCCGACGGGCTTCGGCGATCGTCTCGTCGGTCTTGAGCGCCAGATAGGGCGAGACCTCGAGGCTGACATAGCCATCCTTGCCGTCGAGCCGGTCGTACACCGGCTTGAGGTCCGCCGCCGCCGCCTGGATGTCGGCGATGGCGAGATGCTCGTAGGTGGCGACGACGCTCGCGTCCTTTTCGCCCAGGAACTCGGACAGGCCTTCGTCATAGGCGTCGCCATGCCCCATCGCCTTCTCGAAGATCGAAGGGTTCGAGGTCACGCCGGTCAGCCCGTCGTTGGCGACGAGCTTCTTCAAGCCCCCCTCGGCGAGGAACTTGCGGTCGACGAAATCGAGCCACACCGCCTGACCGGCGGCTTCGAGCTCTTGCAGGTGGTTGGTCATGCGTTCTTCCCGATCACGTCGCGCGCGGTCTTGACGACATTGTCCAGCGTGAAGCCGTATTTCTCCTGGAGCTTGGCGAGCGGCGCCGACGCTCCGAATGTAGACATGGTGATCGTTGCACCATCGTGACCGACATAGCGGTCCCAGCCCATCGACCCCGCCTGCTCGACCGCGAGACGGGCGCGCACGGCATTGGGGAAGACGCTCTCCTTATAGGCGTCGTCCTGTTTCTCGAACAGATACCAGCTCGGCATCGACACCACCCGCGACTTGACACCCTGCTCGATCAGCTTCTCGTGCGCGGAGACGACGAGCGGCAGCTCCGAGCCGGTGCCGATCAGGATCACCTCGCAGTCGCCATCGCAATCGCCGAGCACATAGGCGCCCTGCTTCAATCCCTCCGCGGCGGCGTACTTGCTGCGATCGAGCGTCGGGATCGCCTGCCGCGAGAACACCAGCACGGTCGGCTCGCTGGTGTGCTCCAGCGCGACCTGCCACGCCACCGCCACCTCATTGGCATCGCCCGGCCGGATCGTGTCGAGCCCGGGGATGCAGCGCAACGAGGCGAGCTGCTCGATCGGCTGGTGGGTCGGGCCGTCCTCGCCGACGCCGATCGAATCGTGCGTGAACACGAAGATCGTCGGCACTTCCATGATCGAGGCAAGCCGGATCGGCGGACGCATATAGTCCGCGAACACGAGGAAGGTCGCGGTGTAGGAGCGGATGTAGCTGAGCGCCATGCCGTTGGCGATCGACCCCATCGCATGCTCGCGCACGCCGAAGTGCATGTTGCGCCCGTCGTAACTCGCCGGCTCGAACGAACCCGCGCCCTGGAACTTGAGCCCGGTCTTGGTCGAGGGCTCGAGGTCGGCGGCGCCGCCGATCAGCATCGGCACATGCGGCGCGATCGCGTTCAGCACCTTGCCGCTCGATTCGCGGCTGGCGACGCCCTTGGCGTCCGCCTCGAAGGTCGGGATATCGGCGTTCCAACCATCCGGCATCTTGCCCTGGCGGAGCTGGTCGAACTCGGCGGCGAGGTCGGGGAAGGTCTCGGCGTAGCGCTTGAAGTCGGCTTCCCACTTCTCGCGCAGCGGCCGGCCGCGATCTGTCACCGCCCTGGTAAAGGCGTCCTGCACGCCATCCGGGATGTAGAAGTCCTTGTCCTCGGGCCAGCCGTAGGCCTTCTTGGTGGCCTTGACGACGTCGGGGCCGAGCGCCTCGCCATGCGCCTTTTCGCTCCCTGCCTTGGACGAGCCCCAGCCGATCACCGAGTGCACGACGATCATCGTCGGCCGGTCGGTGCACGCCTTGAACTGCTCGATCGCCTTGTCCATCGCGTCGGTGTCGTTGGCGTCGTCGACATGGATGACCTGCCAGCCATAGCCCATGAACCGCATCCCCACGTCCTCGGTGAAGGCGAGCTCGGTCGATCCCTCGATGGTAATGTGGTTGCTGTCGTAGATCCAGCAGAGGTTGGCGAGCTTGAGATGACCCGCCAGCGACGCGGCCTCCGACGAGACGCCCTCGCTCATGTCGCCATCGCCGCAGAGCACATAGACGTCGTGATCGAACAGCTTGAAGCCGTCCCTGTTGAAGCGTGCCGCCAACTGGTGCGTGGCGATGCTCATGCCGACCGAATTGCCGCAGCCCTGGCCGAGCGGGCCGGTGGTCGTCTCGACGCCGGTGGTGAGGCGATATTCGGGATGGCCGGGCGTCTTGGAGGAGAGCTGGCGGAACTGCTTGATGTCGTCGAGGCTCACCGCCTCGTCGCCGGTCGGCTTGCCGTCCGCGTCGATCTCGCGGACGCCGGCCAGGTGCAGCACCGAATAGAGCAGCATCGAGGCATGGCCGACCGAGAGCACGAACCGGTCGCGGTTCGGCCAGTCGGGCGTCTGCGGGTCGTAGCGCAGATGCTTCGTCCAGATCGTCCAGGCGACCGGCGCCAGCGCCATCGGCGTGCCGGGGTGGCCGGAATTGGCCTTCTGAACCGCGTCCATCGCGAGGGTGCGGATCGTGTCGATCTGCAGCCGCTCGGGCGAGCCGTCCTCATGGACTGCATCCACATCCCGCTCGGTCGTCGCGCTGTCGCTCATGTCCGTCCTTCCGCCGTGCGTCGCTCGCCGCTACCCCGAACGGCGAACGGCCGCAAAGGATGCCATCATAAATCTATGACAGGT
>NZ_CAHJXA010000303.1 GCF_903644135.1 Sphingomonas bacterium
CCGGGCGCGGCGAACAGCGCGCCGGCATAGGCCCCGCGCAGCTGGACGCACGTCACCGCCAGCGCCGCCAGCAACAGCACCGCAAGCACCAGCCAGCCGCGGGTCCGCTCGGCGTGCAGCCGCCACAGCGTCGCGGCGAGCCCCGCGACGGTGACGCCGGCATAGCCGAGTGCGGTTGCGGCCAACGCACCGAACAGCGGCTGCGCCTCGCCGACATGGCGGAGCCACAGCCGGACTAGCCGCTGGTCGACGCCGCCATAGGGGTGGAGGCACTGCGGCGAGAGCGACAACGCCGCCCCCACCGCCACGCTCGCCAGCCCCAGCGCGATCGCCAACCGTCGGCGCGGCGTGGTGGTAGGGACCAGCGATAGCAGCAGCGGCAGCGCCGCCAAGGGCAGCTCGGCACGCCAGGCGATGGCGGTGAAGCCGTCACACGCGTCCATGCCCCACGCTATCGGCGCGAACAGTCCACGCCCGATCGCCAGCCCCGCCAGCGCGCCGATGCCGAGCCCGCGCAGCCGCTCGCACCGGCCGGAAGCAACCCACTCGGCCATGGCGAGCGCGCCGATCGCGGCGAGCATCGGCGCGGTCTCCAACCCGATCGCAAGGCTGGCGGCGGCGAGCAGACCCGCCGCGAACCCGGCTCCCTCGCCGGCCGGCCGAACGGTCGCCAGCGCCGCGCCGAGCAGCAGCACCATCTGCAGCCCGTGATGGTCGATCCGGCCGGGCAGGAACACGCTGGTGGCGGGATAGGCGACCGCGGCGACGATCGCGGCGGTGGCGGCGACCGACGCTCCGCCGACGATGCGGGCGATGCGGGCGATCAGCAGGATGGCGATGGCGAACAGCGCCAGCGGCCAGGCGACCACCGCCGCGACCTCGGCGGCGTGGCGGCCGATGACCGGCAACAGCAGCGCGATCATTCCGCCAGGCACGAGGTCGGCAAGCCGGCTCCAGTGCATCGCGACACCCGCGCCCAGCCGATGCTGGGTCAGGTCGTCCCACGCCTGGCCGCCGAGCCAGTCGCGGATCTGCTGCAGGCGCATGACGTCGTCGGTATCGGGCAGGCGCAGCGCCGACAGGTTCGCCCAATCGCGCACCGTCCAGGCGACGCCGAGGGCCAGCGCAAGAGCGAGGGCGAGCAGCGCATCGCGGTAGAGGGAGGCGGGGCGGTCCACCCTTCTCGCCTAATGCAGCGAGGTTAAGCCTCGGTTAGGTCGCCAGTGGACTTACCGATCGCGCCGGCCCAGCAGCCGCAGCCTGAGCGCGTTGAGCTTGATGAACCCCGCCGCGTCGCGCTGGTCGTAGGCGCCCTGGTCGTCCTCGAAGGTCACCACCTTCTCCGAATAGAGCGAATGCGGCGACTTGCGGCCGGTGACGACGACGTTGCCTTTGTACAGCTTCAGCCGCACCGTCCCCGTCACCTTCGCCTGGCTGACGTCGACCGCCGCCTGCAGCATCTCGCGCTCTGGGCTGAACCAGAAGCCGTTATAGACCAGCTCGGCATAGCGCGGCGCGAGTTCGTCCTTGAGGTGCGCCGCGCCGCGATCAAGCGTGATCTGCTCGATACCGCGATGTGCCAGCGCATAGATCGTGCCGCCGGGCGTCTCGTACATGCCGCGCGACTTCATGCCGACAAAGCGGTTCTCGACCAGATCGAGCCGGCCGATGCCGTGCGCGCGGCCGAGATCGTTGAGCTTCGCCAGCAGCGTCGCCGGCGAGCAGCCCTCGCCGTTCAGCGCCACCCCGTCGCCGCGCTCGAAGTCGATCGTGATGGTCTCCGCCGCGTCGGGTGCGTCCTCGGGGCTGACCGTGCGCGAATAGACATAGTCCGGCACTTCCTCCCACGGATCCTCCAGCACCCGGCCCTCCGACGAGGTGTGGAGGATGTTGGCGTCGGTCGAGAACGGCGCCTCGCCGCGCTTGTCCTTGCTGATCGGGATCTGGTGCTGTTCGGCGAATTCGATCAGCCGGGTGCGGCTGGTCAGGTCCCATTCACGCCACGGTGCGATCACCTTGATGTCGGGGTTGAGCGCGTAATAGCCCAGCTCGAACCGCACCTGGTCGTTGCCCTTGCCGGTCGCACCGTGCGCCACCGCGTCGGCACCGACCTGCGCCGCGATCGCGATCTGGCGCTTGGCAATCAGCGGCCGCGCGATAGAGGTGCCGAGCAGGTACAGCCCCTCGTACAGCGCGTTGGCGCGCATCATCGGGAAGACATAGTCGCGCACGAACTCCTCGCGCAGGTCCTCGATGAAGATGTTCTCCGGCTTGATCCCTAGCAGCTCCGCCTTGGCGCGCGCCGGCTCCAGCTCCTCGCCCTGGCCCAGGTCGGCGGTGAAGGTGACGACCTCGCAGCCATAGGTCTGCCCCAGCCATTTCAGGATGACGCTGGTGTCGAGGCCGCCCGAATAGGCGAGCACGACCTTGTTGATGGCGGGGTCGCCGGTGGCAGGCAGGGCGGCGGGCGTGATGGGGTCGCTCATGGCCGCGCCGGTAGGGGCTGCGCCGCCGCGGCGCAACCACCCGCTGAGCCGGCATGGCTTTGCCGGCGGCCGGGGTTCCATGTCGGCCGGTCGGACGTTAGGCGCGTGCTCCTCCCCAATCGAATGGAATGCCATGCACGCCTGCCGGCCCGAACGACCATGACCCGCCAGCACGACGCCGACCTCGCCGCTCGTGAAGAGCCGATGCTCGACCAGCGCCGCCGCGTGCTGGAGGCGGCGCGCAACCTGAAGATGGCGCGGTCGGCGCATGCCTATGTGCGCGGCAATACCGTCAAGTTCTACGAATGGCTGGCGGCGTCATCGGTCGCGGACCATGTGCCGGTCGGGCCGCCGATCTGGATCTGCGGCGACTGCCACCTCGGCAATCTGGGCCCGCTGTCGGACGGCGAGGGCAATGTCGAGGTGCAGATCCGCGACCTCGACCAGACGGTGATCGGCAACCCGGCGCACGACCTCATCCGCCTCGGCCTGTCGCTCGCCACCGCGGCGCGCGGCTCCGACCTGCCCGGCGTCACCACCGCGCGGATGATCGAGGAAATGGTCGACGGCTATGAGCACGCGCTCGCCGACCGGCGCGACCGCGATGCCGGCGCGGAGCCCGAGGTTGTGCGATCGGTCAAGCGCCGTGCGCTCGGCCGCAAATGGCGGCACCTGATGCGCGAGCGGACCGGCGACGCCGAACCGACCATCCCGCTCGGCAAGCGCTTCTGGGCCATCGACGATGGCGAGCGGCAGGCGCTGCGCGACCTGTTCGCCGATGCCGAGACCAAGCGCCTGATCCTGTCGCTCGCGCCCAAGGACGGCGACCGCGACGTGCGGCTGATCGACGCCGCCTACTGGATGAAGGGGTGCAGCTCGTTGGGCCTGCTGCGCTATGCGGCGATCATCGAGATCAAGGGCGCAAAGGAGCGCGCCGTTCCGTCCTGTTGCGCTACCGAT
>NZ_CAHJXA010000304.1 GCF_903644135.1 Sphingomonas bacterium
GGCGAGTTCCAGCGCGACACGCAGGCCAGGCTCCAGCGCGTCGAACGCGGCGCGGCAGTCGGCGGGATCGACCAGCCAGCCGGTCTGGTCAAGGTCGTGACGGTCGAGCTTGAGGGTGAGGGCGCGCACCGCCGCCTCGCCCTCGTCACGGACGCTCCTGAGGATGGTGGCGACGTCGCGCGACACGTCCGCATCCGCCTCCCGCCGCGCCTCGACCAGCTGGGTGAAGGCGGCGGCGAAGCCGGCGTCGGTGGTGGCGAGGCGGATCACGCGGCCGCCGCCCGGAACGCTTCGACCAGCGGCACCACCTCGGCGCGCGTCTTCATCGCGGCGCGGTTGACGACCAGGCGGCTGGTCACGTCCATGATCCGCTCGACCTCGATCAGCCCGTTCTCGGCCAGCGTGCGCCCCGACGACACCAGGTCGACGATCCGCGGTGCCAGGCCCAGCGTCGGGGCCAGCTCCATCGCGCCGTTCAGCTTGACGCACTCCGCCTGGACGCCGCGGCGGGCAAAGTGGGCGTCGGTGACGTGCGGGTATTTGGTGGCGACGCGGACGTGGCTCCAGCCGCGCGGGTCGTCCTGCGCGGCCAGCGCGGCAGGCTCGGCAACGGACAGGCGGCAATGGCCGATGCCGAGGTCGACCGGCGCATACAGCTCCGAATAGGCGAACTCGGCGAGCACATCGGCACCGACGATGCCCAGCTGCGCCGCGCCGTGCGCCACGAAAGTCGCGACGTCGAAGGCGCGCACCCGGATCAGCGCGATGCAGGGGTCGTCGGTGGCGAAGCGCAGCGCGCGGCTGCCTTCGTCGAAGAACGCCGCCTCCGGCCGCACCCCGGCACGCGCCAGCAACGGCTGCGCCTCGGCGAGGATGCGCCCCTTGGGGACGGCGATGATGAGGGGAGCGGCCATGCGAGGCCGCGCTTTACGGGCGAGGGGGGGAGGGCGCAACGGCCCGGGGCGAGAACCCCGAGCCGCCGCGCGCGCCGGGTTAGAAGAAGAACCCGTTATAGACGCTGACCACCGCGCCGCTGCGGATGTCGACCAGCACCACGTCGTTGCCGTAGCGGACCCAGCGCTGATAGCCGAGCGGGCGGGCAAGGCGATAGTTCTGCCAGTCGTTGAGCCAGTAGTTGCGGCCATAATAGCCCGGCGCAAAGCGATAGCCCGGCGTCACCGGCCGGTAGCGATAGCCGCTCGGCCCGCGATAGCCGCCGCGGTGGAAGGCGTTGGGGTTGGTGCGGCGATAGTCGCGCCAGTCACCGCCGCCGCCGGGACGCTGGCCGGCATAGCCCTGGCCGCCCTGCGGACCACGTTGATCGCCATAGCCGCGGTCGTCGCGAGCGCCGCGCGGGTCGCCATAGCCGCCGCGACCCTGATCGCCGCGCTGATCGTGCGGGCCCTGGCGCTGGTCACGCGGGTCCTGGCGTTGGTCCTGACGCTGATCGCGTGGGTCGGGGCGCTGGTCGCCATAGCTCTGCGCGCTGGTGGCGGCGGGCACCAGGGCGGTGGCGGCCAAGGCGGCGAGGATGATTGTCTTCATGTCGTGACTCCCGTGATGGATGCCGCGCTCGCGCCCGGCATAATCCCTGACTGCGCCTCCCGGTGTGAACGGCCCCGGTATGCGGTCGTCAGCATCGCGACAGGTTGAGGACGGCGGCCGGCGCGCTCAGATGCCCCAGCGCCGCATTGCTGCCAGTACCGCGTCGGGCTTCTCCCAAGGCACGAAATGACCGGCATCGATCTTCTCGACCGTCAGTCTCGGCACAAGCTGGCCGAGCCCGTCGAGTTGCACCGGCAGCAGGGCGCGGTCGCGCATGCCCCAGATCACCAGCGTATCCTGCGTCACCGGTGGGAAGGGGGCGGACAGGAGGATGGGGCGCGGCAGCTGCGGCCCGTCGACCGGCGGCACGACGATGCTCGACACACGGTACCAGTTGAGCATCGCAGTCATCGCGCCCGGCTGCGACCATTCGTCGAGATAGGCAGCCTTGTCCTCGCCGGCGATCGCCTCGACGACATGGCTGGCGAAGGTGGAGCCCAGAAACGTATCCAGGCCATGCTCGGCAAGCCAAGCGTCGAAGCCGGTGCTGCGAAAGGCGGTGATGTACTGGCTCGCTTGGCGCTGCTCGCGGTCATCGAACAGTGAGCGCTGGAAGACGAATGGATGCGGCGCGTTGACGATCACCAGCCGATTGACGCGATCCGGCCGGCTCAGTGCCGTCATCCACGCGATCGCGCCACCCCAGTCGTGGCCGACTAGGGTGAAACGATCGATTCCAAAATAGTCTGCGAGCGCCAGGACATCGGCGACGATCCTGTCGGGCGCGTAGCTCTGGACGCCAGCAGGCTTGGATGAGCGCGCATAGCCGCGCTGGTCGGGTGCCAGCACGAAATGGTCGCGCGCTAGGTCGGGGACGATGCCACGCCATGTCCGATGCGACTCGGGAAAGCCGTGGAGCAGGATCATTGAGGGGTGCGAAGGATCGCCCGCGACCTCGACGTCAAGCTCGACACCGGTAGGCAGGGCGATGCGGTCAATCACGCTACTTACCACCTTCGCGGCGGGTCAAGGCGGCGACGCAGCTGGCGCGGTCGATGCTGCTGCCGTCGGGCTCGCGCGCGTCGAGCCAGGTGACGCGGGGCTCCGCACTGCCTTTGGGATAGAGGTAGGCGTCGAGGACGCAGAAGCGGCCGACGAACTGTAATTTGCGCCCGGGCCCCTCGCGCAGGTCGGCGTCGGGCTGGCCAAACAGCCGGGTCAGCGTGCCGGCATCCTGCCCCATCACCCGCTCAAGCCCGACATTGGCAAAGGCGGGCGCGCGGGTCGCGATGCTGGCCGGCGGTGCGTTCGTCGCCCCGCAGCCCGCCAGCAGCCCCATCGCCGCCAGTCCGATCATCGTCACGCGCGCCATGGTCGCTCCCTTTCGCGCATCCGAAGCACGGCGGGGCGGGCGCGTGCAACCCCGCCGCGGTTGCGCCTGCGCCGGGCCGCCGTTATCGCGCGGCGACTCCCGCCTGCTTGAGGAACCCTCGTTGCCCGAACCCCGCTACGACGTTGTCGCCATCGGCAATGCCATCGTCGACGTCCTGTCCCAGTGCGACGACGGCTTCATCGCCAGCGAGGGCATGACCAAGGGGTCGATGCAGCTGATGTTCTCTCCGGCCGAGGCCGACTCGCTTTATGCCAAGATGGGGCCGGGGATCGAGGCGTCGGGCGGCTCGGCGGCCAACACCGTCGCCGGCATCGCCGCGATGGGCGGACGCTGCGGATTTATCGGTCAGGTCGCCGACGACCAGCTGGGACAGGTGTTCGCGCACGATATCCAGAGTGCCGGCATCGCCTTCGACACCGCGTCACGCGCCGGCGAGCCGACCACCGCGCGCTGCCTGATCTTCGTCACCCCCGACGGCCAGCGGACGATGAACACCTTCC
>NZ_CAHJXA010000305.1 GCF_903644135.1 Sphingomonas bacterium
CAGCGCCGGGCGGTTCGCCGCCGCCATCACCTCGCCAGGCGCGATCTCAACCTCAGCCAGCCAGTCTGCGGGCAGGTAGCAGCGGCCGGCGGCGGCATCCTCGCCGATGTCACGGGCGATGTTGGCCAGCTGGAACGCCATGCCCAGGTCGCAGGCGCGGTCCAGCGTCGCCCCGTCGCCGGACGCGACCCCCATCACCACCGCCATCATGCAGCCGACGGCCCCGGCGACATGCCAGCAATAACGGTAGAGGTCGTCCTCGGTGCGCGGTCGCCAACCCTGGGCATCGAGGACGAAGCCGTCGATCAGCGCCTGCGGCCAGGCGGCGGGCAGGCCGGTCTCGCCCGCGACGACGCGCAGGCCGTCGAACGCCGGCTCACCGACGATCTGCCCCGCCAGCGCCCGATCGGTCAGGTCGCGCAGCGCCGCGACGCGGGCAGGTGCGTCATCGACGGCGCGCATGTCGTGGCCTGACTCCTGCCCGTCGGCGATGTCGTCGCCGGCGCGGCACCAGGCGTAGAGCAGCCAGGCGCGCTCGCGCGTGCAGCGGTCGAACAAAAGGCTGGCGGCGGCGAAGCTCTTCGATCCCTTGGCGATCGATCGCCGCGCCGCCTCGACGATCGCCGCGCGGTCTGGTGATGGGGCAGAGGTCATGCACCCCACCCGTCATGCCGGGCTGGTCCCGGCATCCAGAGCCAAAAACGGGATCGCTTGCGGCCCTGGACCCCGGGACAAGCCCGGGGTGACGAAAGAAGGAAGGGGTGCAACGCTACAGGTCCGCCGTCTTCATCCGCACGATCGGCTGGGTCGGGCGATGTGCCGCCATGGCGTCGAGCAGCGCCGCCAGCGTATCGGCGACGATCAACAGGTCGCGATGCTGCGGCCGCAGGAAGCCGACCTCGCCCATCTTGCCCCAGAACGCGATCAGCGCATCGTAATAGCCGGCGGTGTTGAGCAGGCCGACCGGCTTGGCGTGATAGCCCAGCTGCGCCCAGCTCAGCGCTTCCCACAATTCGTCCATTGTGCCGGTGCCGCCGGGGATGGTGACGAAGCCGTCCGACAGGTCGGTGAACGCCTGTTTACGCTGGTGCATCCCCGGCACGACGTGCAACTCGGTCAGGCCGCGATGCGCGACCTCGGCATCGACCAGCGCCTGCGGGATCACGCCGATCACCTCGCCGCCCGCCGCCAGTGCCGCGTCGGCGACCGCGCCCATCAGCCCGAGCCGGCCGCCGCCATAGACCACGCCGATGCCGCGTGCCGCCAGCGTGCTGCCGACCTCGCGTGCGACCTGAAGGTAGAGCGGATCGGCGGGCGTCGCCGACCCGCAATAGATGGCGAGGCGCTTCATGGCCGCCGCGCTAGGCCAAGGCGCCGAGGGCGGCAAGTGCATCGCTTACCGTCGTGACGCGCCCGGAACGGCGGTGGCGAATGCGCGTTTAGCCGCCGTCCCAGCCGGGACATGTTCGCGTAACTCGATCAGAAAGGTCGTCCCATGAAAGGCTTTATCGCCCTTGCCCTCGCTGCCGGCGTGGCCGTCGCCGCCACCGCTCCTGCCGATGCCGCCGGCGGTTGCGGTCGCGGCTTCCATCCCGGTCCGCACGGGCGCTGCTTCCCCAATGGCGGTCCAGGCCGAGGCCCGGCGCTGATCGTCGGTAACCGCTACGATCGCGGCTATTGGGATGGCCATCGCTATTACCAGCATCGCGAGCGCTATCGCGACGGCTGGCGCTATCGCTAGAGGCTGAGCTGGGCTTCCGGCGACATCGCCGGAAGCCCTACCGCCCCTGTTCCAGCATCAGCTTGGCGGTCGCCTTGGCGCTGCCCACCACGCCGGGAATGCCTGCGCCCGGGTGAGTGCCGGCCCCGACGAAATACAGATTCGGGATATTGTCGTCGCGGTTGTGGACCCGGAACCAGGCGCTTTGCGTCAGGATCGGCTCCAGGCTGAAGGCGCTGCCCTGGTGGGCCGACAGGTCCTCGCCGAAATCCTTGGGGCTGTAGCTGAACTTGGTGACGATCCGCTCGTGAATATCGGGGATCAGCCGCCGGCCGACTTCGTCGAGGATGCGCTTCTCCAGGATCGGGCCGATCTCGTCCCAGTCGACCGGGAACTTGGCGAGGTTGGGCACCGGCGCTAGCACGTAGAAGGTGCTCATCCCCTCGGGCGCAAGGCTCGGATCGGTGACGGTCGGATGGTGGAGATAAAGCGAGAAATCTTCCGCCAGCACGCCATGCTCGTAGATGTCGGCGAGCAGCCCGCGATAGCGCGGCCCGAACAGGATCATGTGGTGGGGGATGCCCGGCCACGTCCCCTTGACGCCGAAATGGACCACGAACAGCGACGGCGAGAAGCGCTTGCGCTCCAGCTTGGTGCGCGTGCGCTGCGCCGAGCGCGATCCCGCCAGGAGGTCGCGATAGGTGTGGACGATGTCGCCATTGGCGGCGATCATGTCCGCCTCGCCTCGCCAGCCTGACTTGGTGACGACACCGGTCACCCGATCGCCCAGCGTCTCGATCGTCTCGACCGCATCAGACAGGCGTACGACGCCGCCCAGCCGCTCGAAATGCGTGACCATGCCGGCGATCAGCCGGTTGGTGCCGCCGCGCGCGAACCAGACGCCGCCGTCGCGCTCCAGCTTGTGGATCAGCGCATAGATGGCGCTGGTCGTCATCGGATTGCCGCCGACCAGCAGCGTGTGAAAGCTGAGCGCCTCGCGCAGCTTCTCGTTGCGGATGTAGCGCGAGACGATCGAATAGACCGAGCGCCACGCCTCGTACTTGGCCAGCGCCGGCGCCGCCTTGATCATCGACGCGAAGTCGAGGAACGCGACATGGCCGAGCTTCTCATAGCCTTCGCGGTACACGCCGGCGGCATATTCCAGGAACTTGCCATAGCCGGCGATGTCGGCGGGATCGAGCTTGGCGATCTCGCGGTGGAGCACCTCGTCGTCGTTGGTGTAGTCGAAATTGGTGCCGTCGGGCCAATTGAGCCGGTAGAAGGGCGTGACTGGATCGAGCACGATGTCGTCCGCCATCCGTCGCCCGGACAGCGCCCACAATCCCTCCAGGCAGGCGGGATCAGTGATGACGGTCGGGCCGGCGTCGAAGGTGAAGCCGTCGCGCTCCCAATAATAGGCACGGCCGCCCGGCTTGTCGCGCGCCTCGACAATGGTCGTGTCGACGCCGGCGGATTGCAGCCGGATGGCGAGCGCCAAGCCGCCAAAGCCTGCGCCGACGACGATCGCCTTCCTCATCGCACATGCTCCGCCATCGCGGCGATCGCCGCGCCCAGCGGCACCGGCGGCTTGCCGGACAGGATCCGGGCCTTGTCCATCATCGTTGATTTGCCTGCATAGAAGCGGTCTATAAGCCGCGGGTCGAGACGATAGAAGCGCGCGAACACCCGGTGTCGTTCCGCGGGCGCGGCCGCGCGG
>NZ_CAHJXA010000306.1 GCF_903644135.1 Sphingomonas bacterium
CTCGACGCCGGCCGCCCGCAGCGCGCGATAGCTGTCGAGCGCCGCATGGCCTGCGCCGCCGCTGGCCGGGCCTTCCCCGCCGATATAGTCCGACAGGACGATCGCCCGGCCGTTACGCATAGGCGGTACGGACGCTGCCCGACGTGGCCGGTGCGGCCGGGGTGACCAGCTCGGCATAAAGGGCCGCCAGTTCGGCGTTCATCCGGTCGGCGGTGAACATCGCTTCGTAGCGCGCGCGCCCGGCCGTCCCCATCGCCCGCCAGCCCTCGCGGTCGTGGCGGGCGAGGACGGTCATCAGCCGTTCCGGATTGTCGGGCTCGACCAGATAGCCGGTTTCGCCGTCGGCGACGATCTCGCGCAGGCCGCCGACCGCGGAGGCGACCACCGCGCAGCCGCCGCGCATCGCCTCCAGCGCGACCAGCCCGAACCCTTCCCAGCGCGAGGGCACCACCACCACGTCCGCCGCCGCAATCTCGGTCGAGACCTCGGCTAGCGAGCGCCAGCCGAGATAGTCGACATGGGCACGATGCGGGCGCGGGATCGCGGCGGGCCCGGCGATGGCCTTGCCGATGACGCGCAGCGACACGCGGTCCTCGATCGGTGCGGCGGCGTCGAGCAGCGTGTCGAAGCCCTTCTGCGCGTCGAGCCGGCCGACGAACAGCACCCGGGTCCGCTCGCCGTCCCAGCGGGCGGGTCGCGCCGGCGGCAGGTCGGCGATGCCGTTAAGAACAAGCGCCAGCCGCTCGGAGGCGATGCCGATGCGCAGGGCCTCGGCCCGCTCATGCTCGGAGATCATGACGATGCGATCGGCGGCGGGGGCCAGGCTGCGCTCGATCCGTTCGATGATCCGCCGCTTCACCGCCGAGGATCGCCGATCGAACGCCCAGCCATGCGGGCAATAGACGATCCGGAACGGCGGCTTCGTCCAGCCGTAGAGAAGCCGCAGGACCACCCCCGCGATGCTCGAATGAGCGTGCACCACCGCCGGGCGGAACTGCGCGATCTCGCGGCGGATCGCGATGGCCAGCGCCGCCACGCCGACCGGCGATCGCTCGCGGCGGCGAAACGTCCTCAACAGCTGGCGATCAACGCCGCTGATATGGCCGGCATGTTGCGCGGGAACGAGCGCACGCACGCTGTCCTGGCCATAGCGGCGTGCCTGGTCGGGCAGGATCTCCGCCAGATAGGTGCCGACGCCGCCCTTGGCGGACTCCGCCACATGGAGAATACGCATGTCTTCGGGTTCCTGCGGGTGGACGTTGACGCGGCAGCCCACCGTCTCGGGGTAATGCCGGGCGGCTCGGCTGCTTGCGTCAATTGACGCATCGGTCCTGCGACGCCTGTGGTCGGAAGAGGGTATGGACCAGCAGGACCGCCTCGCCGCGAGGGTGCACCCGGCAGGGGCGGTGGTGCCGTCGCCGACCGCGACCCTGTGGACGGTCCAGGTCCTGCGCGGGGTCGCGGCGCTGATGGTAGTGATCGGCCATAGCCAGAGCGCGGTGGCGGCCGTCGTCGTCGCGAACGGCGGCGTGTTCGCGCGGTCGACCCTGGTGCCCTGGGGTGCGGGCGTAGACCTGTTCTTCGTCATCTCGGGCTTCATCATGGTGCACGCGTCGGCGCGGCTGTTCGGCCGGGCTGGCGCGCGCGCGGAGTTCCTCCGGCGGCGGCTGGTCCGGATCGTGCCGCTATACTGGGCGGTCACGACGATGTTCCTGGCGCTGCTAGCGCTGGCGACGATGAAGGGGGGCGACCGTTTTCCGTCAGCGGGCGCGGTCCTGGCGTCCTACCTGTTCATCCCGGTCGACACCTATGGCGACGGACGGCTGTTCCCGGTGCTCGACCTGGGGTGGACCCTCAATTACGAGATGTTCTTCTACGCGATACTCGCGCTGGTCATCGGCTGGCGGAGGAAAGCGGCCTTGACGGCGATCGGCCTGTTGCTGGCGGCGTGCGTCGGGCTCGGGCTGGGGATGAGCGGCGCGTCACCGGCATGGTTCTGGACGCGGCCGATCATCCTCGACTTCGGCCTGGGCGTGGCAGTCGGCGCGCTGGTGGCGCAGGGGACGATCCTCCCCATACCGATCCGCGCGCTCCTGGCGGTGTTGGGGGTCGGCGTGCTGCTCGCCGATCCTACCCACCTCTTCAACGGCGCGACCGGGATGACGGTGGCCAATGCCTGGCCGCGCGTCGTCTGGGCGGGGCTGCCGATCGCGGCGGTGCTGGCGGCGGCGGTGCTGGGCGGCGAGCCGCGGCTGCCGCGCGTTGGCCTGCCGTTCACGCGGATCGGCGACGCGTCCTACTCGCTCTACCTGTTCCATCCCGTCGCGCTGATCGCGATGGAGAAGCTTGCGCAGAAGCTGCCGGCGGTGCGCGGGACACCGGGCTGGCTGCTGGTCCTCGTAACGGTGGCGGCGGCGCTGGCGATCGCGCTGGCAGCCTATCGCTGGATCGAGCGGCCGATGACAATGGGGTTCGCCCGGCTGCTCGCCACCCGGCCGTCGCCGCCGCAGTCCGTCGCGGCGGCGCGCTGAGATGCCGAGCCTGCGCCACCTCCGCCGCCTGACCCGCCGGCCCGATCCGTTCGCGATCGAGCCGGCGCTGGAGGTCATCTACCGCGACCTCTTCCTGCGCGAACTGGCGCGGCTCGGCGAGGAGGACCGTTTCTTCCCGACCGGTGGGGCCGCCAATTACAGCCTGCTGTACCTCATCCTGCGGATCGGGGTCGAGCTCCGCCCCGCCTCCGTGCTCGATATCGGTGCGGGCCAGAGCAGCCTGCTCTGGTCTATGCTGCAACGGCGGCAGCTGGTCGGCGACGTGTTGACCCTTGAGCACGACGCCGACTGGGGCGCGCGGATCGGTGCCCAGGTCGGGCACGAGTTGATGGTGACGCCGTTGCGACAGGTGACGATCGATGGTCGCATGGCGATGACCTATGACTGGCAGGCGGCAAAGACCGGCCGCACCTTCGACGTCGTCGTCTGCGACGGACCGGTCGGGACGGCGCGCCACTCGCGTCGCGGCATCCTCGCGATGCTCGACGATCCGCCCGCCGACTTCGCGTTGATCCTCGACGATGCCGAGCGCGCCGGCGAGCAGGACACGGTCACGGCGGTGCACGATCGGCTGCAAGCGGCGGGCGTCGACTACCGCGTCGGCATCGTCCGCGCCGCCAAGACGCAGGCGGTGTTCGCGACCGGCCGCTTCGTGCCCGCTACGTACCTGTAGCCGGCACCGATACCGGCCCGCGATCGAGCAGCACCGCCAGGGTGCGGCGGACATGGCCGTGCGAAGCGGCGTAGCAGCCGAGCACGACGGCAGCGTAGAGCATGGTCGTGCCCACCCAGGTCGGCCAGCTCGCCGGCTGCGCGCCGCTCGTCGCGACCACCGCGAGCACGCCGATCCCCGCCGCCAGCAGCGCCGGTGCCAGC
>NZ_CAHJXA010000307.1 GCF_903644135.1 Sphingomonas bacterium
CCCGCCACTGCCAACGTGCCGATCATCATGCTGACCGCGCGCGGCGAGGAGGAGGACCGGGTGCGTGGGCTGGAGACCGGTGCCGACGATTATGTCACCAAGCCCTTCTCCCCGCGCGAGCTGGTCGCGCGGGTCAACGCCGTGTTGCGCCGCGTGCGCCCCGCGCTGGCCGGCGAGGAGCTGGCCTATGCCGATATCGCGATGGACACGGTACGCCACCGGGTGGTGCGCGGCGGCCAGCCGGTGACGCTCGGCCCGACCGAGTTCCGGCTGCTCAAGCACTTCCTCGAACATCCCGGCCGCGTGTTCTCGCGCGAGCAGCTGCTCGACGCGGTATGGCCGCACGACAGCGACATCGAGAGCCGCACCGTCGACGTCCATATCCGCCGACTGCGCAAGGCGATCAACACCGATGGCCTGCCCGATCTGGTCCGCACGGTGCGGTCGGCCGGCTATGCGCTCGATCACGACGGCTGACGGCTTCCTTGAACAGCCGTAACGAATCGGCTGCGCAACGAAGGAGCCATCGCGATGTTGGGGCGTTCACACCGCCAGCACCCGCGCTTTCACGGCGTCGTGCAAGACGAGGAGATCCACCATGAAGACCATTATTCTGGCAGCAGCCGCGATGATCGCGGTCCCGCTCAGCGCGCAGACCACCCCAGCGAGCCCCACGACGCCCGATGGCGTGACGTCACCTTCGACGCCCGGCACGACCCAGCAGACCCAGGGGGCGACACCGCCGCCAGCGGACGCGTCGACTCCCGCCCCCGCAGCACCCGCCGACCAGTCGATGGCACCGACGCCTGCCACCCCGGCGGACACCGCGCCAGCACCGGCCCCGTCGACCGGCAAGCTGCCGGTGTGCCGCCAGGGGCAGTATACCGGCTGCCGCGAGGGGGCGACCGGGCACGCCAAGGCCAAGCACAAGCACTGATACGACCCGTATCGGCGGCGTTGCGGCCGCACAGCAAGGGGCGCTTCCCATTAGGGTTGCGCCCCTTTCCGCGTCTGGACATCCCCGACCTGCTGTATTGCAGCGGCAACACACCCCTGCTATGCTCGCTTGGCAGGAGGAGCCACCATGTACAGCGAGACCGATCTGGAAAGTGCCGTTGCGGCGGGAGCGATCACTCCCGCGAACGTGGCGGCGTTGCGAGCGCACGTCGCTGCGCGGCAAGCCGCCCCGGCAGTGGATGAAGAGCATTTTCGGCTGATCACCGGCTTCAACGACATCTTCGTGTCGATCGCGATCGCGCTGTTGCTGATCGCGCTGGGGCAGATCGGCGGACAGGTGACGTCGGGCCTGGGCGGCGCGCTGGTCGCCGCCGCCTCCTGGGGGCTGGCCGAGTATTTCACCGCGCGACGGCGCATGGCGCTGCCGAGCATCATCCTGCTGCTCACCTTCATTGGCGGGATCGGCGCGGCGTTGATCGGTGCGGTGGTGCCGCTCGACCATGGCTGGTCCGACCGGACGCACGCGCTGATCGGCGGCGGCATGGCGCTGGTCTGTGCCGCCGCGGCATGGCTGCACTGGCGGCGCTTCTCGGTGCCGATCACGGTCGCCGCCGGGGCCGCATCGCTGGTCGGCGTCGCGGTCGCGCTAGTGCTGGCGGCGGTGCCGGCCGCGAAGGACGCGGTGTGGCCGCTGCTGCTGATCGGCGGCGTCGCGGTGTTCGCGTTCGCGATGCGCTGGGACCTCAGCGATCCGGAGCGACGCACCCGCCGGGCCGATGTCGCCTTCTGGCTCCACCTCGTCGCGGCACCGCTGATCGCGCATCCGGTGTTCCAGATGCTAGGCGTGTTCGGTGGCGAGGTAACGCTGGCGACCGCGCTGATCGTGCTGGCGCTGTACCTCGCCTTTGCGTTCGTGGCGCTGGCAGTCGATCGTCGCGCGCTGCTGGTCTCGGGGCTCGTCTATGTGCTCTACGCGATGTACGCGCTGTTCCGGAGCGCGGGCGCGGTGGAGCTGTCGGCGGCGTTCACCGCGCTGATCATCGGCTCGGCGCTGCTGACGCTCTCCGCCTTCTGGCAGCCGATGCGGCGACTGGTGGTGGGTACGCTCGGCAGCCTCGCCGGGCGGCTGCCGCCGGTCGCGTTGCTGCCGGTCTAATCGACCAATTTCATCAGCCGGCGTTCGACCGGAGCCAGCACCGGCGGCAGGTCGTGGCCGCGCTTGACCACCGCGCCATGCTCGCCGACCAGCGCCCACATGCCCTGCTTCCCGCGCAGCGCCGGGCGTTTCTCGATGCGGAACTCGGGCCGCTCGGCGGCGCGGCGGAAGGCGGCGAAGACCGCGGCATCGCGGCCCAGCTCGATCGCATAGTCGCGCCAATGCCCGGCCGCGACCATCCGGCCGTACAGGTCGAGGATGCGCGACAGCTCCACCCGCTCGAAGCCGATCTGGCTTGGCCTGCCGAGCGGCGTCGGAAAGGGCGTGACGATCCCCATCAGGCTCGCCGGGCCCCCTCACCGTCGGTTTCGGCGAGCAGCGCGTCGAGCCGCTTGCGCATCACCTCCAGCTCGCAGCGCATCAGCTCCAGCTTCTGCGTGGCGGGATCGAACATCTCGCTGCACGGCGTTCCGTAGGGGACGAACCGCACCGGGGCCGCCTGCCCGCCCTCGACCATGGTCGGTCGCGCCGGGATGCCGACCATCACCGCACCCACCGGCACCTCGCGAGTCACCACCGCATTGGCCCCGATCCGCGCGCGCGGGCCGACCAGGATCGGCCCCAGCACCTGCGCGCCCGAGCCGATGATCACGCCGTCGGCGATAGTGGGATGGCGCTTGCCAGCCAGCCCGTTGTCGGGGCTGGTGCCGCCCAGCGTCACGCATTGATAGATGGTCACGTCGTCGCCGATATGTGCGGTCTCACCGATGACGACAAAGCCATGGTCGATGAACAAACGCCGGCCGATGGTCGCGCCGGGATGGATGTCGATCGCGGTCAGCGCCCGCGAGACGTGGTTGACCCAGCGCGCGAGGAAGAACAGCCCGCGCCCGAACAGCCAATGAGCGACTCGATGGAGGCTCAACGCCCAGACGCCCGGGTAAAGCAGGATTTCCGCGCGCGACCGCGGCGCGGGATCGCGCGCCCGGATCGAATCGAGATAGGCGGTGAGCGCACGCACCATGGTCGTCCCCTTGATGGCAGCCGACTTAGGAAACCGGTCCGGCGATTACCAGCGCGGCATGGCTCCAGGACCTCGTCGCACCTGCAAAAGGAAACCGGATCGCGGTTCGCTCGTATGTACTTCCGGTCTTGCGGCCGTAACGCCGCTTATCGGGAGAACGACCATGACCATTTCACGTCTACCGCTGCTGGCCGGCGCGCTGGCGCTGGCATCCGCCGCAACCGCCGGCATCGCCCAGACCAGCCCCAGCTCCAGCCCGGCCCCGTCCGCCTCGCCGACGGCCGG
>NZ_CAHJXA010000308.1 GCF_903644135.1 Sphingomonas bacterium
GACGCCGGCGGCATGGCGGTGGTGCGCGCGCGCGGCGATGCGCAGGGCGGCGCGATCCTGCTGGTGGTCAGCGAGCTGGGCGGTCCCGAGCGGCTGCTGGAGCGCGGCATCGGCGCGGACGGCGGCTCGGCACTGATCGAGTCGGCACCCGCCGGCGACATCGACGAATATTGGCGACGGCGGCGCGCGCGGGACCCGGACCTGTGGGTGGTGGCGCTGGACATCGCGCAGGCGGAACGGTTCGCCGCTGAAACGATGCTGGCCTGATTGACGCCCCGATCGGCCTCGCCGACGCAGGAGCCCTGATCGATGGGGGCGTTGTGTCGGGTCTGGTGCGTGCAGCCATTGCGGCGATGATGCTGGCCCTAGCCGGCCTGGCCTCTCCCGCATTGGCTGCCGATCCCGTGCCGATGATCGTTCCGGCGGTCCAGGTCGCGACCGACGCGCTGTCGACGCCGCTCACCAGCCAGCCGAACCGGTTCGAGACGCTCGCGGCGGCGATCGCGGCGCAGGATGCGGCGGTGGCCGACGAGGCGACGCGCTGCCTCGCCGGCGCGATCTATTTCGAATCCAAGGGCGAGCCGTTCGACGGACAGCTCGCGGTTGCGGAGGTCATCATCAACCGCGCCAGGTCGGGCCGCTTCCCCGCCGATCTGTGCGAGGTGGTCAAGCAGCACGGCCAGTTCTCGTTCGTCCATGGCGGCGTCATCCCCACGGTCGACACCGCCCGCGCCAGCTATCGCACCGCACTGGCGATCGCCAAGGTGGCGATGGTCAAGGCCTGGGAGAGCAGCGCTTCCCACGCCCTGTATTTCCACGCCCGCCGCATCGCCGCCAGCGCGCGCTGGGTGATGGTCGCCGCGATCGGCAACCACATCTTCTATCGCTGACGCTGCGTCGGCGGACGCGCGCCGGGGTTGCGCCGTTCGCCTGATGTTCTATTCCGACGGCATGTTGGCCGCCCCGCTCGCTCCTCCCGCCGCCTGTCTCGACGATCCCGGCTCCCCGCTCTGCGCGGCTGAGGTGGCGCGGGGCGTGACGCGGATGCTGCTGCGCCACGGCCTGACCGCGATGGCGGAGGTGCCGCTCGACGGTGGTCGCCGCGCCGACCTGATGGCGATCGACGCGCGCGGCAATCTGGTGATCGTCGAGATCAAGGTGTCGCGCGCCGACCTGCTCGGCGACGGCAAGTGGACCGA
The DNA here is from genome assembly GCF_903644135.1 of Sphingomonas bacterium. GTDB lineage: Bacteria > Pseudomonadota > Alphaproteobacteria > Sphingomonadales > Sphingomonadaceae > Sphingomonas. The sequence continues at coordinate 1,200 of NZ_CAHJXA010000308.1, forward strand.
CTACCTCGCGCATTGCGACCGCTTCTACTGGGCGCTGCCGGCCGGCTTCGACCTGTCGCCGCTCGACGCCGCGGCGTTCCTGCCGGAGCGAACCGGGGTGATCGTCGCCGACCGTTATGATGCCGCCATCGTGCGCGAGGCACATTCGACGCCGCTCGCCGCGCCGGCGCGCAAGCGCTGTACCCTGGCCTTCGCTCGGCGCGCCGCGTGGCGGCTGATCGCGCAGACCGACCCAGAGGCGGACGGCCTGGCCTATTAGAGGCTCTTAAAGTCTGGGACCGGCGACGGCGCGGCGGGCCTTTTTCGGCGTGTCGGCGATCACCTTGGCAACCGCGGTGTTGCGCGGGTCCTGCGTCGCATAGGCGCGGGCCGACTTGCCCGCGATCACGTCGGGCTGGTCGGGATCCGCCCCGATCGCCAGCAGGTCGCGCACCATCGCCAGGTCGCGGCGCTGGACGGCGATGATCAGCGGCGTCTCGCCCGATGTGTTGCCGAGATTGGGGTTGGCCTTGCCGTCGGCGAGCAGCTGGATCAGCCCCTCATTACCGCCGTTCACCGCCAGCAGCAGCGGCGTGTTGCCTTTGCCGTCGCGCGCGTTGGGATCGGCCCCGCGCGACAGCAGGAAGTTGACATAGGCGGCATCGCCGCGCTTCACGACGATGTGCAGCGCGGTCTCGCCGGTGCTGGCGTCGCGCGTGTTGACGATCGTGTTGCCGGGCTTGTTCAGCGCGGTGATGACGTCGTCGCCCTTGCCGTCCTTGATCGCGGTCAGGAACTTGTAGCTCTCCGACTGGAACTGGGCCGGTGCGGGCGCCGCGGCGAGCGCCATGGCGACCATGACGGACGAGAGGAGGGGCAGGCGGGCTGAGGGCATGAGGCGGACGATCCCCGGATGATCTGTGGGCGACGAACTTGCGTACCAACGGGTATCAGATCAAGGCTGCCGGCGTCATGAACAAACGCGCTTTCCTGCTGGCCCTGGCGCTTGCCGGCTGCCACCCGGCCGCACCCCATGCGACACCTCCGCTCGCTGGTGCGGCGATCGGCGGCCCGTTCGCGCTGGTCGACCAGGCTGGCCGGACGGTGACCGAGCGCAGCTTCGCCGGCCGCTATCGCATCATGTATTTCGGCTACACCTTCTGTCCCGACGTCTGCCCGACGGACGCGCAGGCGATCGGCGCGGGCCTGCGCCTGCTGGAGGGGAGCGACCCGGCGCTGGCGGCGCGGGTGGTGCCGGTGTTCGTCACCGTCGACCCGGCGCGCGATACATCGGCGGTGCTGGGCCGCTTCGTCGTCGCCTTCCACCCACGCTTCGTCGGGCTGACCGGCAGCCCCGACGCGATCGCGCGCACCGCCAAGGAATATGCGGTCTATTACAGCAAGGGCGCGGGATCGAGCGACGGCTACCTCGTCAATCACAGCCGCACCGCCTATCTGATGGACCCGGACAACAAGCCGCTGGCGCTGCTGCCGACCGAGCAGGGCGCGCAGGCGGTGGCCGACGAGATCAGGCGCTGGGCGACATGATGGCTACCGACCGCTTCTGGGAACGACCGATCGAGACGCTCGACCGCGCGCAGTGGGAGGCGCTGTGCGATGGCTGCGGCAAGTGCTGCGTCCACAAGCTGGAGGATGAGGACACCGGTGAGCTGGTCGCGACCAACGTCGCCTGCCGGCTGCTCGACCGGCGCAGCGGCCAGTGCAAGGACTACCGCAATCGCCGCGCCTATGTGCCGGAATGCGTGCGGCTGACCTTCGCCAAGGTGCAGCGCGGGATCGACTGGCTGCCCTCGACCTGCGCCTATCGGCTGCGCGCGGCGGGGGAGCCGCTGCCCGACTGGCATTACCTGGTCAGCGGCGACCGCGAGGCGGTGCACCGTGCCCGCGAGTCGGTGCGCGGCTGGACGGTGAGCGAGGACGAGGTCGGCGACCTGGAGAACCACGTCGTCGACCGGCCGCTGTGAAGCCGGCGGACCTGCCGTTCGAGATCGTCCGCCATCCCAGCGCGCGGCAGATACGGCTGGCGCTTGATCCCGCCACCGGCCGCGCGCGGCTGGTGGTGCCGCGGCGCGCTGGCCTGGCCAAGGCGGTGGCTTGGGCCGAGGGCAAGGCGGCATGGCTGGAGGCGGAGCGCGCCCGGCTGCCGTCTGCGCGGCCGTTCGTCGACGGCGCCGCGGTGCCGCTG
>NZ_CAHJXA010000309.1 GCF_903644135.1 Sphingomonas bacterium
CTGCAGCGCGGTGGCCACGTCGATGCGGGCCACGCCGGCGGGGGTGGCGAGCGATACCGGCCCGGCGATCAGCGTCACCCGCGCGCCCAGCGCCGCGAGCGCTTGCGCGATGGCGAAGCCCTGCAATCCCGACGAGCGGTTGGCTAGATAGCGCACCGGGTCGATCGGCTCGTGCGTCGGACCGGCGGTGACGAGGACGTGCCGGCCGGCAAGGCGCGTTGAAGAGGTAAGCGCGCGTTCGATCGCGGCTGCGATCGCCTCAGGCTCGGGCAGGCGGCCGGGGCCATATTCGCCGCACGCCATCGCGCCCTCGTCGGGCTCCATGACCGTCACGCCGTCGCCGCGCAGTGTCGCGACGTTGCGCACGGTCGCGGCGTGCTGCCACATGCGCACGTTCATCGCCGGTGCCGCAAGCACCGGCTTGTCGGTCGCGAGCAGCAGGGTGGTGGCAAAATCGTCGGCCTGGCCCGCCGCCATCCGCGCCAGCAGGTCGGCGGTGGCGGGCGCGACCACCACCAGATCGGCCTCGCGGCTGAGCTGGATATGGCCCATCTCGGCCTCGTCCTTCAGGTCCCAAAGCGAGGTGTAGACCTTGTCCTCGCTGAGCGCGGCCAGCGTCATCGGCGTGACGAAGTGGCTCCCGCCGTCGGTCAGCACGCAGCGCACCGCATGGCCGCGCCGCCGCAGCAGGCGGATCAGCTCGCACGCTTTGTACGCGGCGATGCCGCCGCCGACGATCAGGAGGATGCGCTTCATCGCACCGCCCGTCGCACGGTGATGCGCCGCCTGTCGAGCGCGGCGGCGACGAGGTCGCGCAGGCCATCGACCGCGAACGCCAGCCCGACCAGCAGCGTCGGCGCGACCAGCAGCCCCCAGTGGTAGGTGTCCACCCTTCCGAAAAGGGACAGCAGCAGCGCGTAGGCGGCGAAGGTGGCGAGGACGCGCAGCGCCAACGGCTCGCGCCACGACGCCCAGCCGATCAGCGCCAGCCCCACCAGCGGCGCGGCAAGCACAACCGGTACAAGCACCAGCGCGGTCGATAGCGTCATCGCCCGCACGAAGACGCCGAAGCCGAACATCCCCGTCCAGCTCGGCGATGAAAGGTCGCTCGCACGCACCACCTGCTCGACGGCGTTGGCGTGCAATCCGATCGCTACCGCCAGCACTGCCAACACGGCCGCCCAGCCCAGCGCCTCGCGCCGCTCGCCCTCGATCGCTGCCAGCACCAGCATCACGCCGACGTACAGCGCCGCCGTCTCGCGGATCAGCACCGCCGCCAGCGCGATCGCCGCCGCCTCGCCCCAGCGCCCCGGCCAGCGCCGGGCCAGCGACAGCGCGATCAGCAATCCCGCCCAGATCTCGTGAGCCCCGACCAGCTCGGGCTGGACGAACGTCGTCAGCCCGCCGGCGAGCAGCACCATCGCGACCAGCCGCGGCGGCGCTCGCGCAAAGGCTGGCGACAGCCTGATCCACCACGCCGCCGCCACTGCCGCGACAAGGCACCACAGCGCCGCCAGCACCGCCCAGCGTGGCAGCGCCCCCTGCACGGTCGCCAGCGTCGGCAGGCGGAAGGTGAGGAACGGACGCAGCGGATAGCCGCCCTCGCGTAGGGCATCGGCGGCGACCTGATAGTAATTGCCGCCGTGGCGGACGCCCTCGACGATCCCCTCGTACAGCACCAGGTCGGCACGCGCGGCCGGGTCGTGGCCGACCGGCGGCGGGGCCGGGCCGAGCAGAGCCAGCCAGGAGGCGAGGACGATCGCCGCCACGATGACCAGCCCCTGGCGTGCCCGGCGAGTGGACAGCGCCGCCCAGCGTGAGGGCCGCGCCAGCCACAGCGGCGCGAGCGGCCGGCGTCTCACCCTCACCCTTCCTGCGCTGTGCGCCTCCCTCCCTCTCCCATCGGGAGAGGGAAGGGGCCCGCTCGCGTCAGCGAGTGGGAAGGGTGAGGGGGATAGCCTAAACCTCGATAATCGACCCACATCATGGTCGCCACGACCGCCAGCAGCGCTGAGATCACAGCAACCAGCCCATAGCGCCAGCCACCGCCGATCCGCACCAGCTCCACCTCGGCGAGCGGCGGGGCAGGAGGCTCGCCGCCCGGCGCTGGGTAGCGCGCCTCGATCCGGCGGACCAGCTCGGGCAGCCGTGCGAGGGTGCGCACGTCGGCGATCAGGCGGTCGGCAAGTGCTGCTTCCGGTCCCAGCTCCGACCTGATCCACTCGCGAATGAACGGCGCGGCGGTGTCCCACATGTTGATCTCGGGATCGAGGCCGGTGGCCACCCCCTCGACCATCACCATCGTCTTCTGGAGAAGCAACAGGTGCGGCTGCGTCACCATGTCGAAGTCGCGGGTGATCGAGAACAGCCCCTCCAGCATGTTGCCGATCGACATCTCCTTGACCGGCAGCCCGCGCATCGGCTCGCCGACCGCGCGGAGCGCGGTGGCGAACTCGGCGACATTGTGGTGGCCGGGAACATAGCCCGCCTCGAAATGGATTTCGGCGACACGGCGGTAATTGCCGGTGATGAGGCCGTAGAGGATCTCCGCCAGCCACACTCGCGCACGGCGGTCAATGCGCCCCATGATGCCGAAGTCGATCGCCGCGATGCGGTTGCCGGGCAGCGCGAACAGATTGCCCTGGTGCATGTCGGCGTGGAAGAAGCCCTCGGCGATCGCCTGGCGCAGGAAGGCGTGGACGAGGATGCGCGCGAGCTGCGTGAGGTCATAGCCGCCCTCGACCAGCGCCTGGCGGTGTGACAGCTTGACGCCGTCGATCCACTCGACGGTGAGGACGCGCGTCGTCGAGCGCTGCCAGTCGACCGCGGGCACCATGAAGTCGGGCTCGGCGGTCATGCTCTCGGCGAGTTCGGAGGCCGAAGCCGCCTCGCGCCGGAAGTTCAGCTCGCGTGCGGTCCAGCGCTTGAACGTCTCGATCGTCAGCCGCGGGCGCAGCCGGCGCGCCTCCGGGCTCAGCGCCTCCAGATGCGCGGCAGCCCATTGATAGGTCTCGATCGCGCGGCTGAAGTCGCGCTCGACGCCGGGGCGCAGCACCTTGACCGCGACCGTCCGGCCGTCGGTGGTGACGGCGCGATGCACCTGCGCGATCGAGGCGGCCCCGATCGGCTCCGGGTCGATTGCGCTGAACAGCGTGTCGAGCGGTCGACCAAGCCCGACCTGCATCGCTGAGCGGATCGTCTCGAACGGCACCGGGTCGAGCCGGTCTTGGAGCCGCAGCAGGTCGTGCGCCGCCGCTTCGCCGACTAGGTCGGGGCGGGTGGCGAGCGTCTGGCCGAGCTTGATCGCGGCGGGGCCGATTGCCTGGAATGCGTCCGCGTAGCGCGGCACCGCGGGAATGCGCGCGCCGACGCGGA
>NZ_CAHJXA010000310.1 GCF_903644135.1 Sphingomonas bacterium
GGAGGGTGACCGCACGACGCTGAAGATCTATCGCCGCGGCGGCGCGTTGGCGCTGTCCGACGCGGTACCGGTGCTGGAGAATTTCGGCTTCCGCGTGATCGAGGAGGTGCCGACCGCGCTGACCGACGTCGACCAATCGTCGATCCACGCCTTCCTGATCGAGACCGGCGGCACGCTGCCGGTCGAGGCGGCGGTGCTGGAGGCGGCGATCGCCGCGGTGCTCGAAGGGCGTGCCGAGAACGACGCGTTCAACCGCCTGATCGTCGACGCTGCGATGCTGCCCGCGGGCGTGGTAATGCTGCGCGCCTGGTTCCGCTACCTGCGCCAGGCGGGGCTGCCTTACGGGCTGACCACCGTCGTCGACGCGCTGCGCCGCGCGCCGGTCGTCGCCGCCGGGCTGATCGCGCGCTTCGCCGCCGCCCACGACCCGGCACCGCCGATCGACGTCGCCGCTGCCAACGACGCGATCGAGCAGGGGCTAGCGGCGGTGGTCGGCATCGACGACGACCGCATCCTGCGCGCCTATCGCGCGCTGATCGCCGCCTGCCTGCGCACCAACGCCTATACCGCCGTCGGCGACCCGCTGACCGGCGAGGCACTGGCGTTCAAGCTCGACAGCCGGCTGATCCCCGGCCTGCCCGCACCGCTGCCGTGGCGCGAAATATGGGTCTATTCGCCGCGCGTCGAGGGCATCCACCTGCGTGCCGGGCCGGTGGCACGCGGCGGCTTACGCTGGAGCGACCGGCGCGACGACTTCCGCGTCGAGGTGCTGGGCCTGATGAAGGCGCAGCGGGTCAAGAACGCGGTTATCGTGCCCACCGGGGCCAAGGGTGGCTTCTATCCCAAGCAGTTGCCGCCCGCGTCGGACCGCGACGCCTGGCTGGCGGAGGGAACAGAAAGCTATCGCATCTTCATCCGCGCGCTGTTGTCGCTGACCGACAACATCGTCGACGGCGCCGTCGTCCATCCCGCCGGGGTGCGCTTCCATGACGGCGACGACCCGTATTTCGTCGTCGCCGCCGACAAGGGCACCGCGACGTTCAGCGACGTGGCGAACGCGCTAGCGCTGGAGCGCGGCTTCTGGCTGGGCGACGCCTTCGCGTCCGGGGGCTCGGTCGGCTACGATCACAAGGCGATGGGGATCACCGCCAAGGGCGCGTGGGTCGGCGTCCAGCGCCACTTGGCCGAGCGCGGCGTCGACATCCAAGTGCAGCCGATCAGCGTGGTCGGTTGCGGCGACATGTCGGGCGACGTGTTCGGCAACGGCATGCTGCTGTCGCGTGCGCTCAAGCTGGTGGCGGCGTTCGACCACCGCCACATCTTCATCGACCCGACGCCCGACCCGGCCGCGAGCTGGGCAGAGCGCGCGCGGCTGTTTGCGCTGCCGCGCTCGTCCTGGGCGGATTACGACGCGGCGCTGATCTCGGCAGGCGGCGGTGTGTGGTCGCGGTCGGAAAAAACCATTCCGTTGTCGCCGGAAACGTGTGCAGTGCTCGGCGTGACCGCCACGTCGCTGGAGCCGACCCAGCTGATCTCGGCGATCCTGAAGGCGCCCGCCGACCTGCTGTGGTTCGGCGGCATCGGCACCTATGTGAAGGCGGCGGCGGAGAACAACGCGTCGGTCGGCGATCCCGCCAACGACCGCCTGCGCGTCGATGCCGAGGCGTTGCGCGTCACCGCGATCGGCGAGGGCGCGAACCTGGGCGTGACGCAGGCGGCGCGCATCGCCTTTGCGCTGCGCAAGGGCCGGCTCAACACCGACTTTATCGACAATTCGGCGGGCGTCGACTGCTCGGATAACGAGGTCAACATCAAGATTGCGCTCAACCGCGAGATGATCGAGGGCCGGCTGGCGTACGAAGACCGCAACACGCTGCTGGCGAGCATGACGGATGACGTCGCGCATCTCGTGCTGGAGGATAATCGGCTGCAGACACTGGCGCTGTCGATCGCCGAGGGCGGTGCGGTGGCGGCACTACCGAGCTATCTGCGGCTGATCGAGATGTTCGAGGGCTCGGGCCGGCTCGATCGCGCTGTCGAGGGGCTCGCCTCCAACGAGGAACTGGCGCGGCGGGCGCAGGAGGGCGGCGGGCTGACCCGGCCCGAGCTGGCGGTGCTGCTCGCCACCGCCAAGCTCGCGCTGCAGGACGCGATCGAGACGGCGAAGTTGGGCCTCGACCCGGCGCTGCTTCCCGACCTCCACGCCGCCTTCCCTCCGGCGATGCGCGAGGCGTTCGGCGCGGCGATCGACGCGCACCGCCTGCGCGGCGAGATCGTCGCCACCAAATTGGCCAACCGCATCGTCAACCGGCTGGGGATGCTCCACCCGTTCGAGCTGGCCGACGAGGAGGGGGCAGCGATGGGCGACATCGCCGCCATGTTCGTCGTCGCCGAGCAATTGTTCGGGCTCGACGCGCTTTGGGCCGACATCGAGGCGGCGGCGATGCCCGAAGCGGGCCGGCTGGCGCTTTTCGACGAGGTCGCGCTCGCCGCGCGCTCGCAGATCGCCGACCTGCTGCGCGTCAGCGCGCCAGGTCGCAGTCCCGGCCGGACACTGACGCTGTTGCGGCCGGGCGTGGAAGCGATCGAGCGGCAGATCGAGGAGCTGCTGCTGGACGAAGCGCGCATCCAGGGGCAGCGGATCGCCGCCGCGCTCGCCGCCGCCGGTGCGCCGCCATCGCTCGCCAGGCGCGTGGTACGGCTGTTCGAGATGGACGGCGCGGTCGGCCTGGCCGATCTCGGCGAGCGGATCGGCCTGGACGAGGCGGTGGTCGCACGCGCCTTCACCCATCTCGGCCAGGCGCTGGGGCTCGACTGGGCGCAGGCGAGCGCGGCGCGGATCGTGTCGTGCGATCCGTGGGAGCGGCTGCTGCTTGCCGGGCTCGCGCGCGATTTCCAGCAGATGCGGCTCGACTTCCTGGCGCGCGGCGAGGGCGATCCGCAGGCTGTCGTCGAAACCTGGCTGACCGCCAACGCCGCCCGCGTGGCGCAGTTCAGGGCGCTGATCGACCGTGCACGCGGGGCCGCGCAGCCGGGTGCGGCGATGCTCGCGCAGATCGCCGGGCAGGCACGGGTGCTACTCGGGCGTTAGGTTGATCCATCGGTACGCCTATGGAAACACCGCCCCCTGGGTCAGGCCATGCTGCGTCTCGCGATCATAGGCAAGGTCGTGGGCGACGATGTCGGCCAGCGCTGCCTGTCCCGCCGCCTCCGCAGTGGCGCAGGTCGCGCCCCGGATCGCGGCCAGCACGTCGCCGCGATGCTGCCACGCATAGCGGACATGCCCCGCCTCATGCTCGTCGAGCGCCGCGGCGTAGCGCCGCCACGCCGCCTGCACCTCGGCCGGCA
>NZ_CAHJXA010000311.1 GCF_903644135.1 Sphingomonas bacterium
AGCCATGTCGCACGCCTTGTCGAGGTCGGCGAGCGCCTTGGCATATTCGCGCCGCGCCAGCGCCGCCGCGCCGCGCCGGGCGAAGCCAGCCGCGTCGGTCGGCTCGGCGACGGTGTCGGGCGCGATCGCGACCGTCGCGCCCGTGTCGTCGATATGCGCGCTTGGCGTCACGTTGAAGATCGGGCCGCCATCATAGGTGAAGAACATCCTGTGCAGCCCGTTGGCGACATAGACACGGTGCGAGATGAAGAAGTCGGCCCCGATCAGCATGTCGATGCCGAGCAAGTCGCCCGCTTCGGCGCGCAGGTGGGTGCGGCGGATTTCCTCCTGGTCGCCCAGCTTGATGCTGTCGATCGGCAGGATGTAGCTGGCGACGGTGCGACGGCCGATGCCACGGCTGTAACCGGCAGCGCGCACGCCGGGGCTGTCGGGCTTGAGGCCGATCCTCGCCGCCGCCGCCAGCGACATCGTCGTGCCGTTCGCGCCGGTGTCGAACATCGCGCGCATCTTGACGCCGTTGACGAACACGGTGCCGATCGTGTGGGTGTTGTGCTCGTCGCGCGCCTCGATCGTCACGGTCGAGACGGGCTTGGCGCCCGCCCAATAGGCGGGGTTGGCACCCTTGCAGTCATGGGGCCGCATCAGCCGCACGGCACCATGGGCGAGGTCATATTCGACGTCGCCGATGCCGAGCACGTTCTGGCCCAGCAGCCCGGCCCCGTTGCCGACCTCGCCGCCGCCGACGATGAAGTGGATGTCGTGCAACGCGATGCCGGCGAGGCCGACGCTCTTCACCGTCGTCAGCGACGGCGTGATCTCGCCGCCGATCCCCCGGACGACGAAGTTTGGCGGCAACGGCTGCAGCTTCAGCCCCAGTTCCGCCGCCTTGCCCGACGAGATGTTGCTGTAGAAGGCACCGCTATCGACCAGGAAATGCTCCTCCCGGCCGTTGATCGTCACCGGTACCATCGGCTGGACGCCGTTCATGGTCACCTTCAGCTCGACCAGCTGCGACACCGAGCAGGTCGCGTGCGCGGCGGCGGGGGCGAGGCCCAGCGCCAGCACCGCGGCCATCATCATGCGCGTCTGCATCCTCACCTCCGCCGTCATCTGCTCAACTCTGTCCTAGCTCCACCATATCGTGCAAGGGGCTCGCGATGACCGGCCTTCCTCCCCTCCGCTCCGCGCGTGCATCAGACTTGGGATACCGGACCCTTGAGGCATTGCGATGACAAGCGACGTCCTGATCGTCGGCTCTGGCGCGGCGGGGCTGACCGCCGCGCTCAACCTTGCCGAACGGTTCCGGGTCACCGTGCTCGCCAAGGGCGCGCTCGACGAAGGCTCGACGGCCTGGGCGCAAGGCGGCATCGCCGCGGTGCTGGAGCCGGGCGACACGTTCGAGAGCCATATCGACGACACGATGATCGCCGGGGCCGGCCTCAACGACCGCGCGATCGTCGAGCTGGTGGTCGAGAACGCCCCCGCCTCGATCGAGCGGCTGCAACGGCTCGGTGTGCCGTTCGCGACCGAAGGCCCAAACGGCAACGGGGCCCTCCATCTCACCCGCGAGGGAGGCCATTCGCACCGGCGGATCGTCCATGTTGACGACGCGACCGGCTGGGCGGTGCAGGAGGCGCTGCTGAAGGCGGCGCGGGCTCATCCCAACATCACCCTGGTCCCCGACCAGGTCGCGATCGATCTCGCCACCAGCCGCCATGAGCAGCGCTATTCGGGGGCCGGCCGCGTCTGGGGGGTGTATGCGGTCGATCGCGGCACCGGAGCGGTCAACCTCCACACCGCCAACGCCACCATCCTCGCCACCGGGGGCGCGGGGCGAACCTATCTCTTCTCCACCGCGCCGCGCGGCGCGACCGGCGATGGCATCGCCATGGCGTGGCGGGCGGGGGCGCGGGTGGCGAACATGGAGTTCATGCAGTTCCACCCGACCTGCCTCTACAACCTCGAGGTCAAGAACTTCCTGATCACCGAGGCAGTGCGCGGCGAGGGCGGGCGGCTGATCAACCCGCGCACCGGCCATCGCTTCATGCCCGATCTCGACTTGCGCGCCGAGCTGGCCCCGCGCGACGTGGTGGCGCGCGCGATCGATGCCGAGATCAAGCGCGACGGCCTCGACTATGTCCATCTCGACATCAGCCACATGCCGGCCGAGTTCGTGCGCGGGCATTTCCCCAACATCCACGACAAGCTGCTCGGCCTGGGTATCGACATGACCCGCGAGCCGATCCCGGTGGTGCCGGCGCAGCATTATACCTGTGGCGGCATCATGGTCGATCGCCACGGGCTGACCGACCTCCCCGGCCTGTATGCGGCGGGCGAGTGCACCCAGTCGGGGCTGCACGGGGCCAACCGGCTGGCGTCCAACTCGCTGCTCGAATGCTTCGTGTTCGGCGAAGCCGCGGCGGACCATATCGCCGCGCATTGGGACAGCCTGTCGCCGCCGCCGCCGATCCGGCCCTGGGACGAGAGCCGCGTCGCCGATTCCGACGAGGAGGTGGTGATCAAGCAGAACTGGACGGAGATCCGCCGCTTCATGTGGAATTACGTCGGCATCGTGCGCACCACCAAGCGGCTGGAGCGGGCGCGCACCCGCATCCGCATGATGACCGACGAGATCGCCGACTATTATGGCAGCTTCCGCGTCACCCCCGACCTGATCGAACTGCGCAACCTGCTGCAGACCGCGGAGCTGATCGTCCACTGCGCCCTTCATCGCCACGAGAGCCGCGGGCTGCACTATACGCTCGATTACCCGGCAACATCGCCCGAGGCCGAAGACACCATACTCATCCCCTGAGGCGCGGCGCGCAGGCCCAGGCGGCGCACCAGCCCCGGCATGGTCAGCCCCTGCACGACGATCGAGAAGGCGACGACCGCAAAGGCGACCAGCACGATCTCGCCGCGCTCGGGCACGCCGGCCGGCAGCGCCAGTGCGAGCGCCAGCGCCAGCGCCCCGCGCAGGCCGCCCCAGAACAGCACATGGCCATAGCGCCACGACACCGCCAGCCGGCTGCGCGCGAACAGCGCCAGCAGCGGATAGACCGCCAGCGCTCGCCCGACGAGGCTGAGCAGCACCGCCGCCCCCGCCGCTTCGGCGACCAGGCGGAACGGCGCGCCGATCTCCGACCCGCCGATCAGCAGGAAAATCACCGAATTGATCAGGAACGCCACGAACTCCCAATGCCCCAGCATCGCGCGCCGCCCTTCCGGCGAGATCGAGCCGCCGAACCCCCAATTGCCGACGATCAGCCCGGCGGTCAGCGTCGCCAGCACGCCCGAGACATGGAGATGCTCGGCAACCAGGAACGAGCCA
>NZ_CAHJXA010000312.1 GCF_903644135.1 Sphingomonas bacterium
CGGTGGCGGTGACCGGCGGCCATGGCACCTTGCCGGTACGGCGACGGGTGCGCGTCGCGCTGGTCGCGACCGGCGACGAGCTGGTGCCGCCCGGAGCCGCGCTGACCGGCCTGGCGCTGCCCGAATCCAACCGCGCGATGCTTGCGGCGATGCTGGCCGACCTGCCGGTCGAGATCGTCGATCTCGGCATCCTACCCGACGACCTGCCGGTCCTCACCGCCGCCTTTGCCGGCGTGCGGGCAGACCTGCTGATCACCACCGGCGGCGCGTCGGTGGGCGACCATGACCTCGTCCGGCCGGCGCTGGAAGCCGCAGGGGGAGCGATCGATTTCTGGCGGATCGCGCTGCGCCCCGGCAAGCCGATGATGGCGGGGCGGATTGGCGATACCGCGGTGCTGGGGCTGCCGGGAAACCCGGTGTCGGCGTTCGTAACTGCCATCCTGTTCGTCCGACCGCTGATCGCGCACCTGGCGGGCGCGGCCGATCCGCTGCCGCCAACGATGACCGCGACGCTGGGCGAGCCGCTGCCGGCCAACAATGCGCGCACCGATTACTTGCGCGGCGAGCTGCGCGCGCGGCTGGCCTATGCCTCGACGATCCAGGACAGTTCCATGCTGCTGACGCTCGCGCGGTCGACGTGCCTGATCGTCCGGCCGGCCAACGCGCCGGCCGCCGCTGCGGGCGATCTTGCGGAAATCCTGCCGATCGCTTGACGCCCGCAAAACCGTTCCATATAGGTTCCCAGTCTGTTCATGGTCCCTGTCACGACGGAGTTCCGCCGATGCTTACTCGCAAGCAGCATGAGCTGGTCTGTTTCATCAACGACCGCCTCGCCGATACCGGCGTGTCGCCCTCCTTCGAGGAGATGAAGGAGGCGCTCGACCTCAAGTCCAAGTCAGGTGTCCACCGCCTGATCAGCGCGCTGGAGGAGCGTGGCTTCATTCGCCGTCTCGCCAATCGCGCCCGCGCGCTGGAGGTGGTGAAGATGCCCGACCGACCCAAGGCGGCAGCTGGAACCGTTCAGAAGCGCGGCGACATCGCCATGCCGGCGACGGGGCGCGGCAATGTTCGGCCGCTGCCGCAGCCGGCCAACGACGTGATCGAGATCCCGCTGCACGGCCGGATCGCGGCGGGTGTGCCGATCGAGGCGTTCGAGGGTTCGTCGATGCTGGCGGTGCCGGCGGCGCTGCTCGGCGCGGGCGAGCATTATGCGCTGGAGGTGGCGGGCGACTCGATGGTCGAGGCGGGTATCCTCGACGGCGACTACGCGCTGATCCGCCGCACCGAGGTGGCACGCGACGGCGAGATCGTGGTGGCGCTGATCGAGGATAGCGAGGCGACGCTCAAATATTTCCGTCGGGAGGGCGCGATGGTACGGCTCGATCCGGCGAACCGCGCCTATGAGCCGCAGCGCTATGCGCCGGCGCGGGTGCGCATCCAGGGCAAGCTGTCGGGGCTGCTGCGCCGCTACGACTGAGCGCGGGCGGACGGGCTGCGAGGGCCCAGGGGTGCTCGTCGCCGGGAGTGAGCACGGTGACGGCATGACCGCTCGCCAGCGTCAGCGCCAGACCGCCGGTGCGGCGCAGCGTCTGCGGCGTGAGGAGTAGCCAGCGAGGGCGGCAGGTGCGCGGCAGGCGGCGGTCGCTGACAACGATGTCGACCTGCCGGCACAAGGCGGTGATCTCGGCGATCGGCAGCATATAGCCGCTCCGCGTTGCGAGGATGCCCCACTGGCGCTGGCCGACGGTGCGGCTGGCAAGGCACAGGTCGCGGTTGCAGCGGGCGGTCGGCTGGTCCGACAGCAGCTCGGCCCTGCGGTCGACGCCGCCGTTGACGGTCAGCATGTCCTGAGTGAAGTCGCTCGACCGGTCGCGCAGCAGTGCCAGATGGCCGGCAGCAGTCCTGACCGCGACATGGCGGCCATCGCCGGTGACCAGCAGGTCCGGCGGCGGCGTCGCCAGCGCCCAGCCGGCCCCGAGCACGAGCGGCACCAGTCCCAGCCGCCGCCAGCGCGTGCGCCACAGCGCGATCCACAAGCCACCGCCGACCATCAGCGCAAAGGCCGCGTCGGGCATGGTCGGCAGCACCGTCACCGCGCCCGGCTGCACCGCCGTGATCCGTGCGATCCACAGCAGCGGCGCAATCGCGCGGCCGGTCAGCCACCAGAACGGTGCGCCGAGGCCGAGCGAATCGAGCAGCAGCGCCAGCGCCTCCGCGGGCATGATGACGAAGGTGCTTAGCGGGATCGCGACGATGTTGGCGAACGCGCCGTACAGCCCCGCCTTGTGGAAGTGGTACACCGCGATCGGCATCAGCGCGAGCTCGACCAGCAATCCGGTCGCCAGGAGCGACACCAGTTCGCGGAGCAGTCCGCGCCACCGCGGCTCGTCGCGCTTGATCAGCCAGTCGCGGACCTGCGGATGCTCGTGCAGCGCGACGATCGCGGTCACCGCCGCGAACGACAGCTGAAAACTCGGCCCCGCCAGCGACTCGGGCCAGAACAGCAGCACCACGAACGCCCCCGCCGCAACCAGCCGCAGCGTCACCGCCTCCCGCCCCAGCGCCAGCGCGCCCAGCACAAGCAAAGACGCGACGCACGACCGGATCGTCGGCACCTCCGCCCCCGACAACAGGGTATAGCCGATCGCCGCCGCCGCGCCCGCACCCGCGGCAATCATCGGCAGCCGGAAGCGCAGCGCCAGCCACGGCCACAGCGCGAGCAGCCGCACCACCAGCAGCATCGTGAACGCGACCGCGGCGGTGATGTGCAGGCCGCTGATCGACAGGAGGTGCGCCAATCCCGCTCGCCGCATGTCGTCCGATTCCTGCAGGCCGATCGCGCCGACATCGCCGGTCACGAACGCCGCCGCGACGCCGCCGACGCTGCCCGCATCGCCGGCCAACTGCGCCTCGATATGCCGGGTCAGCCGGATGCGGATACCGTCGGCGGCGACGGCCGGTAGGGTCACCAGCCTGACCGGCGCATAGCCGCGCCCGCTCGCGCCGATGCCGTCGAACCAGGCGAGCCGGGCATAGTCATAGGCCCCCGGCACGCCGGCGACCTGCGGCGGCACCAGTCGCGCGCCCAGCTCGACGACCGCACCGCGGGCGATCCCGGCCGGTACGTCGGCATCGGCAAGGTTGACGCGCAGGTTCTCGACCGACTCTAGGTTCGCCTCGGCGCGCTCGATCTGCGAGTCGGCCACGAAGATGACGCCGTCGACGCCCTTCAAGATCAGCTTGCGCGAGGCGTCGTAGAAGACCTGCCCGGGCACGGTGTACAAATGGAAACGGGTCTTGAAGCCGCGGATCTCCCCCAGCGAGAGCGGG
>NZ_CAHJXA010000313.1 GCF_903644135.1 Sphingomonas bacterium
GGATCGGCGCGCCGACCGCGCCCCCGTGGTGGCTGCCGGCGCGCGACCTGTTCTCGTTCGCCGTGTTTGCGGCCAGCTTCGTCACGCGGTCGGTTGAATGGCGCGGCGCAAGGCTTAGAATGGAAGAGCAAGGCCGCGTCTCGTCGGCTGCGGAGACCTCGTGATCATGTTGCGCACCCTTTTTCTCCAGGCGCCTTCGTTCGACGGCTATGACGGCGGTGCCGGCGCGCGCTACCAGATGAAGCGCGAGGTCAAGTCGTTCTGGTATCCGACCTGGCTCGCCCAGCCGGCGGCGATGATCGAAGGATCAAAGCTGATCGACGCCCCCGCGCACGACCAGTCATGGGAGGACATCGCGCACGAGTTCGACACGCGCGACCTCGTCATCCTTCACACCTCGACGCCCAGCTTCAACCAGGACATCCGCACCGCGCGGCTGATCAAGGCACGCAATCCCGCCATCTTGGTCGCCTTCGTCGGCGCGAAGGTGATGATCGAGGACACAGCGAGCCTGGAGGCGTGCGAGGCGATCGACCTCGTCTGCCGCGAGGAATATGACTTCACCTGCGTCGAACTGGCCGAGGGCCGGCCGCTGGCCACGATCGACGGCATCACCTGGCGCGCGCCCGACGGCAGCATCGTGCGCAACGCGAACCGCGCGACGATCGAGGACATGGACGTCCTGCCGATGGTGTCGCCGATCTACAAGCGCGACCTCGACACCTCCAAATATTACGGCGGCTATCAGCGCCACCCCTATATCTCCTTCTACACCGGCCGCGGCTGCAAGAGCCGCTGCACCTTCTGCCTGTGGCCGCAGACGATCAGCGGCCATCGCTATCGCCATCGCAGCGTCCCCAAGGTGATCGAGGAGGTGCGCTACATCCTCGCCGAGATGCCCGAGGTGAACGAGATCTTCTTCGACGACGACACCCTCGCCGACGCGCACGACTTCGTCGTCGAGCTGTCGGGCGAGCTGGGCAAGCTCGGCTTCGGCAAGCCCGGCTTCACGAAGACGTGGGGCTGCAATGCCAAGGCGAACGTGCCGCAGCCGGTGCTCAAGGCGATGAAGGAAGGCGGCTGCCGCGTGCTCCTGGTCGGCTACGAGAGCGGCAACCAGCAGATCCTGCACAACATCAAGAAGGGCCTGCGCACCGACGTCGCGCGGCAGTTCACCAAGGACGCCCATGCGCTCGGCCTGACGATCCACGGCACCTTCATCCTCGGCCTGCCCGGCGAGACGCTGGAGACGATCGAGGAGACGATCAACTACGCCAAGGAGATCGACCCCCACACCATCCAGGTGTCGCTGGCCGCGCCCTATCCGGGGACGTTCCTCTACAAGCAGGCGACCGAGAATGGCTGGTTCGACTCGTCGCACGACCTGTTGACCGATGGCGGCAACCAGATCGCGCAGTTGAGCTATCCGCACCTGTCGTCGGCGGTGATCTTTGACAAGGTGGAGGAGTTCTACAAGCGTTTCTACTTCCGCCCGTCCAAGATCTGGGAGATCGTCCGCGAGATGCTGACCGATTGGCAGATGATGAAGCGGCGACTGCGCGAGGGGGTGGAGTTCTTCGAGTTCCTGCGCCGGCGCAAGGAAGCGGCCTAGCCGAAAGCCCGCGGCCGACCGGCCGCGGGCTCGTCATTCAGCAACCGTTGCGGCGGTTCTGCGCGGCGTCATGCTTCTTGTCGAGGTGGCGGCCGAGCAGCGCGCCGCCGCCCGCGCCCAGGATCGTGCCCACCGTGCCGCCACCCAGGGCATTGCCGATCAGGCCGCCGCCGACGCCGCCGGCGACCAGTCCGGTCGTGCCGCTGCTGGTCTTGCAGCGATAGTGCGAGCGGCCATGATAGACGCGGTGCTGCGCGTCGGCGGCGGCGGGCATCGCGATCGGCGCGGCGACGCCGGCGATCAGGGCGGCAGTGAGCAACTTGGTCTTGATCATGGTCTTTCTCCCGTTGTGGTTGCCGCTCCATGACGGCCGCGCCATGAGCCGGCCATGAACCCGATCGATGCCTCCCGTTCAGCTAACCGCCACGCTGATCGCCGCCTGATCGTCACTGCCGACGATTTCGGTGCATCGGTCGCGGTGAACGAGGCGGTCGAGGCGGCGCATCGCGGCGGCATCCTTACCGCCGCAAGCCTGATGGTCGCCGGCAACGCCGCCGCCGATGCGGTCGCGCGAGCGCGGGCGATGCCGTCGCTCGGCGTCGGCCTGCACCTCGTCCTCATCGAGGGCCGTCCCGCACTTCCGCCTGAGCGCATCCCGGTGCTGGTCGGCGGCGACGGCCTGTTCCGCCGCGACATGGTGCGCCTGGCGATCCGCATCTTCGCCGACCCCGCCGCCCGCCGCCAGCTCGCCGCCGAGGTCGAGGCCCAGTTCGCCGCCTTCGCCGCCACTGGCCTCCGCCTCGATCACGTCAACGCGCACAAGCATTTCCACCTCCACCCGACCATCGCCGCGACGGTGCTGCGCGTCGGCCTGCACTATGGCATGACCGCGATGCGCGCGCCGTTGGAGCGCGGGAACCGCGGCATCGAGGTATGGTGGGCGACGCGGCTTCAACACCGGATGCGTCGGCAGGGCCTGCTGGTGCCCGATCAGGTGGTGGGGCTGGCCTGGACCGGCGCGTTCACGCCCGAGCGGATGCGCGCCGCGCTCGCCGACCTGCCGCCGGGACTGACCGAGATTTATACCCACCCCGCCACCGCCGATGCCTATCCGGGCTCCGCCCCCGGCTATCGCTATCGCCAGGAACTCGCTGCACTGGTCGATGGTCTTGCGAAGGACATTATCCTGCGCGAAAGCATCCCCCATGGCGACTTTGGCACCTTCCTATCCGACCCTCCCGGTCAGGCATCATCCTGACCTAGAACCGCTGACCATCTCCCCCGCCGCGTTCGAGGCGGGGCCGCCACCGGGCGCGAAGCTGCGCATGGGCTCGCCCGAGCACAAGCGGCTTCTATCGCGGATGATGCTCGACAGCCACGACGCCTATCGCCCGGCGCTGATCCACTGGCCGGTGCTGACCGAGGAGACGCGCGCCAAGATCGTGTCGCTGCCGATCTGGGACATCGCCGTGCAGACCGAGGGCCGCGCGTCGATGAACGTCAAGACCTTCAACGAGCAGGTGAACGACCCCATCCTGCACGAGGCGATCGCGATGAACGCCTATGAGGAGCGCCGCCACAAGGTGGTCCTCGCCGACATGGTCGCGGCCTATGGCATCGAGCTGGAGCCGGAGCCCGCCTATGTCCGCCCGCGCGATCCCGAGTTCGCGTTCATGCGCACCGGCTATTCGGAGTGCATCGACAGCTTCTTCGGCT
>NZ_CAHJXA010000314.1 GCF_903644135.1 Sphingomonas bacterium
GCCGCCCGCCCGCGCGCCGCGCGAGCGCAGCCAACGCCAGCACGCCGCCCTCGCCCTGATTGTCGGCGCGCATCAGGAACAGGACGTATTTGACGGTGACGACCAGGATCAGCGACCAGAGCGCAAGGCTGAGCACGCCCAGCACTTCGGAGGGATCGATGCCGTCCTTCGCGGTCTGTCCCAGCGCCTCATGAAACGCGTAGAGCGGGCTGGTGCCGATATCGCCGAACACGACGCCGATCGCACCGACCGTCAGCGCCAGCAGCGCGGGATGGCGCTGAGCGTGAGGAGCGGCGGTGATAGCTTCGGCGGGCGAGGCGGACGACATGGGCGCGGCGGCACCTTGGAGCGAGACTGCCCCGGGCGGGACGGCGCGCTCTACGCCCAAGCCGAGGGCGCGCAAAGCAGTTTTGCCAGCGCACCGATGCGGCTTGAACCGGCGCGCGACAGGGCGCATGGCATCGTCATGGTTCCCTTTTCGTTCGGCGGTCACCGGCTGCTCGCGCTTGGTGCCGGCGCGTTGTTCTGGCCGCAACGGCGCGCGTTGCTGGTTGCCGACCTGCACCTGGAAAAGGCGAGCTGGTTCGCGCGCATGGGGCAGATGCTGCCGCCGTATGACTCCCAGGCGACGCTCGCCGACTTGGCGGCGCTGGTCGTCGCCTGCGATGCCGAGGAGCTATGGTGTTTGGGTGACAGCTTCCACGACGTCGACGGCTGTGCGCGGCTGCCGGTCGCGGCGCGCGAGGCGCTGGTGGTGCTGACCGCGCGCACCCGCTGGACGTGGATCACCGGCAATCACGACCCGGTCATGGTCGATCGCTGCGGCGGGACTGTGGTCGGAGAGGCGGTGGTCGACGGGCTGGTGCTGCGCCACGAGGCGCTGGTCGACGAGCGGCGGCCGGAACTGTCAGGGCATTTCCACCCCAAGCTGCGCGTCCGGGTGCGCGGGCGGCAGGTCGCTCGGCGCTGCTTCGTGGCGACGCCAACCAAGCTGATCCTGCCGGCGTTCGGGGCGCTGACCGGCGGGCTCGACGCCGGCCACCCCGAAATCATTCGCGCCGTCGGCCCCGGCGCGGAAGCGCTGGTGCCGGTCGAGGACCGGCTGCTGCGCTTTCCCCTGGCGGCCTAGCGAGCCGCGAGCTGCGGGAAGCCGGCCTTGAACGCCGCCACCTTGGGCTTGTCATAGGTGGCAATATAGGGGTGCGTCGGGTTGCGGTCGAAGAAGCGCTGGTGATACGCCTCGGCCGGGAAAAACTGGCCCTGTTCGATACGGGTCACGATCGGCGCGCGGAATGCATGGGCGGTGCCGATCTGGTCGATATAGGCGCGGGCCACCTTGGCCTGCTCCGGCGATTGCGGGAAGATCGCCGAGCGATAGCTGGGACCACTGTCCGGCTCCTGCCCGTTCAGCTGGGTCGGGTCGTGCGCGACCGAGAAATAGACGCGCAGCAGCGTCGCATAGCTGACGCGAGCGGGATCGTAGGTGACCTTCACCGCCTCGGCATGATGGGTCGTTTCGGTCGAGACCTGATCATAGGTCGCGGTTGCGCGGGTACCGCCGGCATAGCCCGCGGTGACGGTGCGGACCCCCTTCACCTGCTCGAACACCGCCTCCATGCCCCAGAAGCAGCCGCCCGCCAGGACCGCCGTCTGCATACCCGGCGTCGCCGGCACGTCGACCTTGGCGACCGGGATCGGCACCGCGTGCTCGGCGACGGCGTGAGTAGACAGCGCGAGCGAGCCGAGGCCGGCAAGCGCGAGGGCGGGAAGGATGACGTTGCGCATGGCCGAAATATGGGAGCGAACCGCCCAGAAGCAAGCGGTTAGCGCAGCGCGGCGCAGGCGGTCTGGATGCGCTCGCACGCCTCGCGCAGCAGGTCGTCCGACGTCGCGTAGCTGATCCGCATCGCCGGCGACAGGCCGAACGCCGCGCCCTGCACGGCCGCCACCTTGGCATCGTCGAGCAGATAGCCGACGAAATCCTCATCGGTCTCGATCACGCGGCCGGCCGGCGTCGCTTTGCCGATCAGGGCTGCGAACGAGGGATAGACATAGAACGCCCCCTCCGGTCGAGGGCAGGTTATGCCCGTCGTCTGGTTGAGCATCGATACCACCAGGTCGCGCCGCCCCTGGAATGCCCGTGCCCGCTCGGCGAGGAAGTCCTGCGGCCCGGTCAGCGCCGCCACCGCCGCCGCCTGCGCGATCGAACAGGGATTGCTGGTCGACTGCGACTGCAGCTTGGCCATCGCCTTGATCAGCCAGGCCGCGCCGCCGGCGAAGCCGATCCGCCAGCCGGTCATCGCATAGGCCTTGGAACAGCCGTTGACGGTCAGCGTCCGCTCGTACAGCTCCGGGCAGACCTCGGCGATGGTGGCGAAGCGGAAGCCGTCATAGGTGATGTGCTCGTACATGTCGTCGGCGAACACCCAGACATGCGGGTGGCGCATCAGCACCTCGCCCAGCGCCTTGAGTTCGTCGACGCTGTAGGCCGCACCGGTTGGGTTCGACGGCGAGTTGAGGATCACCCACTTGGTTCGCTCGGTGATTGCGGCGTCGAGCGCCTCGGGCGACAGCTTGTAGTCGCTGTCCGGTCCAGCGATCGCGAACACCGGGGTGCCGCCGGCAAACTGGACGACATCCGGATAGCTGACCCAATAGGGGGCGGGGATCACCACCTCGTCGCCGGGCTCGACCGTCGCGACGATCGCGTTGAACAGGGTGTGCTTGCCGCCGACGTTCACCGTCACCTGGTCGGCGGCGTAGGTCAGGTGGTTGTCGCGTGCGAACTTGGCGCATATCGCCGCCTTCAGCTCCGGCGTGCCGTCAACATTGGTATAGCGGGTGCGGCCGTCGCGGATCGCCTGGATGCCGGCCTCGCGGACATGCTCGGGCGTGTCGAAGTCGGGCTCGCCCGCGCCCAGCCCGATCACGTCGACGCCGGCGCGCTTCAGCTCGAAGACGCGGGCGGTGATGGCGAGGGTCGGCGAGGGGCTGATACGCCGGAGCGCGGCTGACTGTTGCATGGGAACCCTTTCGCGGCGAGGCGCTATAGCGCCGGGGCGTTCTCCGCAACCGTCAGCCGTGCCCGCTGCAGCCCCCGCAGCGCATTGCCGAGCAGGAATCCCTCTGCCAGATCGACGCGGGTCAGCGCCGCCTCGACGGCGCGGCCGTTCTCGATCAGCTCGGCGCGCAGCACGCCGGGCAAGAGGCCATGCGCCAGCGGCGGGGTCAGCAGCCGGCCGTCTCGCTCGACGAAGAGCGAGGTGAAGCTGCCCTCGGTTAGCCAGCCGTCGGGCCGCTCGAACACCACCTCGGCGGTCCCC
>NZ_CAHJXA010000315.1 GCF_903644135.1 Sphingomonas bacterium
CCACCGCGCCGCCGGCCAGCGCGCGGATCGCCGCCGGCGTGTCGTCCGCGACGATGCGGCCGGCGTCCATCACCACCACGCGGTCGGCAAGCGCGTCCGCCTCGGCAAGGTCGTGGGTGGTCATCAGCACCGCCGCGCCATCGCTGGCTGCATCCCGCACCGTCGACCACAGCGCCCGCGCCGAGGCGCGATCCATCGCCGCGGTCGGCTCGTCGAGGACGAGCAGGTCGGGCCGGCCGCAAATCGCGAGCGCAAACTGGACCCGCCGCGCCTGCCCGCCAGACAGCGTGCCGCAGCGGCGCTGGACGAGGTCTTCCAAGCCGGCGAGGGCCAGTGTCTCGCGCAGCGGCCGCGGGTCGCGGTAGTAGCCCGACTGTAGCGTCACCACCTCGCCCACCGTCATCACGTCGGGCAGCCCCGCCGTCTGCAGCATGACACCCAGCCGCGCCCGTGCCGCCGGCCGGTCTGGTCTCAATCCATATAACTGAACGTCCCCGGCTTCGGGTTGCAGCCGCCCGATCAGCAGGCCGACGGTGGTCGACTTGCCTGCACCGTTCGGGCCGAGCAACGCGGTCACCTCACCGGCGCGGATCGAGAAGCTCAGCCGATCCAGCACCAGCTTGCCTCCCAGGCTCTTCGAGACGTTCGTCAGCGACGCCGCAGCCGCCAGATACTGTTCCATCTGCCCACTCCTGTTGGATGGGCGGAACTTGCACCTGTTCGACGCGAACCGGCAGTGGCGAGCGTCATGCCGGGCGGGTGACAAATGTCAGGGGTGCGAGCTTGGAGGTAAGCTGAACGAACGGCAGATGGTTGAGAGCGTCAAGGCCCTCGCGAATGACCATAAGTGGGTCTTTAACGGCATACCAGCCCAGCAGTGAAGCCTCCCAAACGGTTGCGTCACTCCAAACTGGTCGAATGAGGAAGTCGGATCTGCGATCACCATCCAGCCGCTAATAGTTCGGCCTGCTGAATGACTGTCTGCACCGCCGCGTCTTGGAGGTCGGGGGGATAGCCATACTTGCGCAGGATGCGCTTAACTAGAACCCGCATACGCGCTCTGGCGCTTTCGCGATGCGACCAGTCGACAGTTGCATTCGCCCGCAGGCTGTTCGTCAGTTCGCCCGCGATCACCTTCAGGCTTTCGTTGCCCATGATGTCGACCGCGCTCTCGTTGTCGGCGAGCGCGTCGTAGAAGGCGATCTCCTCTGCGGTCAGGCCTTCCGCCTCGCCGCGGATCTGCTCGGCCCGTATCTCCCTGGCGAGGTCGATCAGCGTCTGGAGCACCTCCACCGTGCTGACCGCATTGGTGTGGTAGCGCGCAATGGCATCCGTCAAGCGCTCGGAGTAGCGGCGGCTCTCGACTGCGTTGGTGCGGCTGCGCGAGCGGATCTGATCACCGAGCAACTTGCGGAGAGCCTCAAGCGCAAGGTTCGGCCGGTCCATCGCCTTAACTTCGGCGAGGAAATCGTCGGACAGGATCGAGATGTCCGGCGTGGTCAGCCCGGCGGCGCGCAGGATGTCGACGATCTCGGTGGACATGACGGACCGATCGATCAGCTGCTGCACGGCGAAGTCGCGGTCGCTCGCTGCCACTCCGCCGCCACCCGTCTTGGCGAGAGCGGCGCGGACCGTCTGGTAGAAGGCGACCTCGTCGCGGACCGCGCGGGCCTCATCGCTAGCGGCGGCGAGCGCGAAGGCCTTGGTCAGCGCCAGCACCGCGTCCTGGAAACGGCGATGGGCAGCCTTGCGAGCGTCGTCGGTGGTCTCGCGTTCGGCCAGCTCGTGCTGGCGAGCCAAAATGAACTCGATCGCCTCCGCCAGGCACTTCAGGCGGGCGACCGGGTTGCCGGTGATGCCCGGAGCCACATCGAAGCCGTGGAACATGGCCCGGACCACGTCCACCTTCTCGATCAGCACCGCCACGGCTTCAGCCTCGTCGATTCCGGTTTCGGCGGCGTCGGAGGCGGAATACTGGCCGAGCGCTTTCTTCAGGTTCTGCGCGATGCCGATATAGTCGACGACCAGCCCGGCCGGCTTGTCGCGGAACACGCGGTTCACCCGCGCGATCGCCTGCATCAGCCCGTGGCCGCGCATCGGCTTGTCGACATACATGGTGTGCATCGACGGCGCGTCGAAGCCGGTCAGCCACATGTCGCGGACGATCACGAGCCGGAGCGGATCGGCCGGATCCTTCGTCCGCCTGGCCAGCAGGTCGCGGCGTGCCTTGTTGCCGATATGCGGCTGCCAGGCGGGCGCGTCGGTGGCGGAGCCGGTCATCACCACCTTGATCGCGCCGGCCTGATCGTCGTCGCCGTGCCAGTCGGGGCGGAGCGCGACAATGGCGTCGTAGAGCGCGACGCAGATGCGGCGGCTCATGCACACCACCATCGCCTTGCCGTCCATTGCGGCCACGCGGTCCTCGAAATGGGCGACGAGGTCGGCGGCGATCATCGCCAGCCGCTCCTTGGATCCGACCAGCTTCTCGACCGCGGACCAGCGCTGTTTCAACCGCTCCTGTTCGCTGGTCGCCTCGTCCTCGGTCAGCCCCTCGATCTCGGCGTCAATGACGGGCAGCGCCTCGGGCGGCAGCTCGATGCGGGCGAGCCGGCTCTCATAATAGATCGGCACCGTCGCGCCGTCCTCGACCGCGCGGGCGATGTCGTAGACATCGACATAGTCGCCGAACACGGCGGGCGTGTTGACGTCGTCCTTCTCGATCGGGGTGCCGGTGAAGCCGATGAACGAGGCGCCCGGCAGCGCATCGCGCAGATACTTGGCGAAGCCATAGGCCAGTTCGCCGGTCTTGCGGTCGATCCGCGCGCGGAAGCCGTATTGCGAGCGGTGCGCCTCGTCGGCGATGACGATGACGTTGCGGCGGTCGCTGATCGCGGGATAGCCGCTGTCGCCCGGCGGCGCGTTCGCGGAGGGGGCGAACTTCTGCATCGTGGTGAAGATCACGCCGCCGGAGGCGCGATCGAGCTGGTCGGCAAGATCCTCGCGGCTCTCGATCTGGATCGGCGTCTGGCGGATCAAGTCGCTGCACATCGAGAAAGTGGCAAAGAGCTGGTCGTCGAGGTCGTTGCGGTCGGTGACGACGACGATCGTCGGGTTCTCCAGCGCGGGCGTCCGCACCAGCAGCCCGGCGTAGAAGGCCATCAGGAAGCTCTTGCCCGATCCTTGCGTGTGCCAGATCACGCCGATCCGGCGGTCGCCCGCCGGGTGCGCGGCGGCGTCGGGCAGGCCAAAGGCGAGCGGGCGCTCGTGGAGCACGCTCGTCGACGAGGCCCCGGGCACCGCGCGCAACGTCGCGGC
>NZ_CAHJXA010000316.1 GCF_903644135.1 Sphingomonas bacterium
CGGCAGCGCCAAGCAGGCACGCGACAGGAAGACGCAGGCGATCCTGCCGATCCGCGGCAAGATCCTGAACGTCGCCTCCGCGACCGGTGCCAAGATCATGGCCAATCAGGAGATCGCCGACCTGACGCTGGCGCTGGGCTGCGGTACCCGCAAGGACTGCAACCCGGCCGCGCTGCGTTACGAGCGGATCGTCATCATGACCGACGCCGATGTCGACGGTGCCCATATTGCGACGCTGCTGATGACGTTCTTCTTCCAGGAGATGCCGGAACTGGTGCGGCGCGGGCATCTGTATCTGGCGCAGCCGCCGCTCTACCGGCTGACGGCGGGGGCCAAGTCGCTCTATGCGCGCGACGATGCTCACCGCGCCGAGATCGAGCGGACCGCGTTCAAGGGCAAGAAGGTCGAGGTCGCGCGGTTCAAGGGCCTGGGTGAGATGAACCCGCAGCAGCTGCGCGAGACCACCATGGACCCCAAGACCCGCGGGATGCTGCGCATCACCCTGCCGCAGGAATATGAGGAGCGGGCGGGGGTCAAGGACCTGGTCGACCGGCTGATGGGCAATAACCCCGCCCACCGCTTCGCCTTCATCCAGGAGAATGCGGGGCGGGTCGAGGACGAGGCGATCGACGCCTAATCGGTCAGGGCTGCGGGCCGGCGGCGGTGAGCAGCCGCCAGCCGTTCGGCAGATATTCGATCGGCATGTAGAAATAAAAGGCGCAGCTGCCGTCGGCGCGATAGCTGCCGCCCTTGAGCAGGCCCAGCGCGGTCGAGCCGATGAACACCGGTGAGCCGCTGTCGCCGCCGCCACAATTCGGCCCGGCGACGGTGATCCAGCTCGGGCTGCACGCGCCGCCGCACAGGTCGCCGGCGGGGGCGAAGTCGGTCAGTTCGACGGTCGCGCAGCTATAGCCGGTCCGCTCGCCGCGGTGGCAGACGAGGTCGCCCGCGCGCATGGCGGCGGCGGCGCGCTGGCCGAGCACCGGTCGCGGCACCGACCTGGCGGTGTCGGCGTAGAAGAACGGCACGAGCGGTTCGTCGCCGGCGTTGATCTGGACGTCCTGATAACCCCAGCCCCATTGGCCGACAAAGGCGAGCGGATGCTCCCGCCCGGCAGGGTCGATGCGGCTCAGCGCATCGGGGCAGTGCGCGGCGGTGGTGACTGCGGTGCCGATGCCGTCGGTGACGGCGAAGCCGGCGGTGCAGATATAGCGGTGCGGATCGCCGGGGATGCTGCCGATCAGCCGGCCACCGGCGATGATGGCCGGGCTCGCGCCAGCTTGATCTGGGCCAGCCTGATCGAGGCTCGGCTGCTCGATCGAGCGAAGGCGGACGGGGACGCCCGCGATCGCCGCGATCCGTGCCGTCAACGCATCGTCACCGATCGCGTCGAGGTCCGCCTGCGCGACGATCACAACCAGTTCGCCGCTGCGCTGGTCGATGCCCATCCCCGGCGGGTGGGGCAGGGCGGCGCGGATCGCCGCCTGGCGGGTCGCGAGCGCGGTGCGCAACTCGGCCAGCGTCGCCGCAGCGCCCGTCCTGTAAACGATCGGCAGCATTGCATCGCCGATCGGGATCTGCTCGTCGTCCACCGGCGTGTCGCCGGTCAGCAGCACGACGACACGCCAGATCGGACGATGCTCGACCGCGATCCCCGCCAGCCGCTCGCGCCAGGTGTCACGCAAGGCATCAGTCACCGCCACCGACGCGTCGGCGAGCCGAAGGGCTCGATCGGCCTCGGCTGCCGATACGCCGACGAAGGCGGCATAGGCCGGGCTGTCCGGGGCCATCGCCTCCGGCCGCGATTGCGCCATGGCGGTGCTCGCAAGCATCCCGGCGGCAAGGATAGTCAGGAGGTGGCGCGCGATCACGCAGACCGCATCGCGGGTGGAGCCTGAACGCGCGCGGAACCGCTGCACCCTCGCCGCCATCGCCGATTGTTCGGGCACCGCCGGGTGTGTACGGCACCGGTCAAGGAGAGAATGATGGCGGAACTCGATTTCGCGCTGGGTGAGATGGCCGATACGATCCGCGACACGGTGCGGCGCTTCGCGGCGGACCGCATCGCGCCGATCGCTGCCCGGGTCGACGCCGACGATTGGTTCCCGCGCGAGCTGTGGCCGGAGATGGGCGCGCTCGGCCTGCACGGCATTACTGTCGAGGAGCAGGATGGCGGCCTCGGCCTCGGCTATTTGGAGCATGTGGTCGCGGTCGAGGAGGTGAGCCGCGCCTCGGCGTCGGTCGGGCTCAGCTATGGCGCGCACTCCAATCTGTGCGTCAACCAGATCGCCCGCTGGGGCTCGGCGGAGCAGAAGGCGAAGTACCTGCCCAAGCTGATCAGCGGCGAGCATGTCGGCAGCCTCGCGATGTCGGAGGCGGGGGCGGGGAGTGATGTCGTCTCGATGAAGCTGCGCGCCGACCGGGTGGATGGCGGCTGGCGGCTCAACGGCACCAAGTTCTGGATCACCAACGCCGCGTATGCCGACACTCTGGTGGTCTATGCCAAGACGACGCTCGACGCCGGATCGCGCGGCATCACTGCCTTCCTGATCGAGCAGGGCTTTGCGGGCTTCTCCATCGGCCAGAAGATCGACAAGCTCGGGATGCGCGGCTCGCCGACCGCCGAGCTGGTGTTCGACGATTGCTTCGTCGCCGACGCGCAGGTGATGGGGCCGCTCGACGGCGGCGTCGGCGTGCTGATGAGCGGGCTTGATTATGAGCGGGTGGTGCTGGCGGGCATCCAGCTCGGCATCATGCAGGCGTGTCTCGATGTGGTGGTGCCCTATGTCCGCGAACGTAAGCAGTTCGGGCGACCGATCGGCGAGTTCCAGCTGATGCAGGCCAAGGTCGCCGACATGTACGTCGCGCTCAACTCCTCGCGAGCCTATACCTATGCGGTGGCAAGGGCGTGCGACGCCGGGCAGACGACCCGCTTCGACGCGGCCGGCGCGATCCTGCTGGCGAGCGAGAATGCGGTGAAGGTCGCTGGCGAGGCGATCCAGGCGCTGGGCGGCGCAGGCTATACCAAGGACTGGCCGGTCGAACGCTATTGGCGCGACGCCAAGCTGCTCGACATCGGGGCCGGCACCAACGAGGTCAGGCGGATGCTGATCGGCCGCGAGCTGATCGGCCACGATGCGCCTAAAGCGCAATGACCGTCCTCTCTACGCTGATCAACCCCACGTCCGACACGTTCGCCGCCAACGCCGCGCACAACCGCGCGTTGGCCGCCGAACTGCGCGACCGCGTCGCGACGGCGGCGCTGGGCGGCTCGGCGGCGCATCGCGAGCGGCACGTCGCG
>NZ_CAHJXA010000317.1 GCF_903644135.1 Sphingomonas bacterium
TCGGGGCCGGACGCCGGCCATGCGCCGTCGCCGACCGAGACCCTGCCGCTGCCACCCTCGATCGCGCGCTCAACCGTCACCACCTCGCCGACCAGCCGCGCGGCACCGCGGTTGAGCTGTCGCTCGCCCGCTACCGGATAGTCGCGATACCAGCGCCGGCCGATCCACAACGTCATCGCGCTCCACAGGCCCACCGACATCAGCTGGAAGCCCAGTGGCAGCGCGGGCGCGGCCAGCACCGTCAGCCCGGTCATCGCCGCCGAGAGCGCGATGAAGATCAGGAACACACCCGGCGCGGCCACCTCGGCGACGCCGAGCATCAGCGCGATCGCGAGCCAAGCGGTGCCGGCGCTCATCTCACGCCTTTGGCAGCTCGAACGGCCCTGGCTTGCGCGGCGCAGCGGGAGCCGGCGCGGCCGCGGGCGATAGCCCGCCGGCCAGCGCCTCCTTGGTCAGCTCGCCGATGCCGCCCAGCGTCCCCATCAGCTGCGTCGCCTCGACCGGGAACAGGATGGTCTTGGCATTGGGGCTGGTCGCGAACTTGCCGATCGCCTCGACATATTTCTGCGCGATGAAATAGTTGATCGCCTGCGTGCCTCCCGCCGCGATCGCGTCGGACACCGCGGTGGTGGCCCGGGCTTCGGCCTCGGCACCGCGCTCGCGCGCTTCGGCGTCACGGAACGCCGCCTCGCGCCGGCCCTCCGCCTCCAGGATCTTGCCCTGCTTCTCGCCCTCGGCGCGCAGGATCGCACCGGCGCGCGCGCCCTCGGCATCGAGGATGTTGGCGCGCTTCTCGCGCTCGGCCTTCATCTGCCGCGCCATGGCGTTGATGATGTCGGCGGGCGGGCGGATGTCCTTTATCTCGACGCGGGTGATCTTGACGCCCCAGGGCGAGGTGGCGTGATCCACCACGTTGAGCAGCCGCGCGTTGATCTCGTCGCGCTTCGACAGCGTCTCGTCCAAGTCCATCGAGCCCATCACCGTGCGCAGGTTAGTGGTGGTCAGGTTGAACAGCGCGCTCTGCAGGTTGGACACCTCGTACGCCGCCTTGGCCGCGTCCAGCACCTGGAAGAACACGACACCGTCGGCGGCGACCATCGCATTGTCCTTGGTGATGATCTCCTGTCCCGGGATGTCGATCACCTGCTCCATCATGTTCACTTTCTGCCCGACGCGATAGAAGAAGGCGGGATAGAAGTTGAAGCCGGGGTTAGCGGTCGCGGTGTAGCGGCCGAAATGCTCGATCGTGTATTCATAGCCCTGGCGGACGATCTTGATGCTGTTCATCAGGTAGAACAGCACGGTCATCAGCACGAGCGCGGCAACGGTCAGGCCCATCGCGGTTTCCTTTCGGGATCAGGCCCATGTCCTAGCACGGCGGCAGGCGCGGGGCCTAGCCGGGGGCGGCCGGGTTGGTTACATGGCCTGCCACTTGCCCTCGCTCGCAGGATTCGGCGCTCCCCATGACCATACGCCTCGGCCTTACCTTCGACGATGTGCTGCTGGTGCCCGGCGCTTCGACGGTGTTGCCGAGCCAGGCCGACCCGCGCACCCGGCTGACGCGCGGCATCGCGCTCAACATCCCGGTGCTGTCGGCGGCGATGGATACGGTGACTGAGGCCGACATGGCGATCGTCATGGCGCAGCTGGGCGGGATCGGTGTCCTGCACCGCAATCTGACCGTGCTGGAGCAGTGCGACGCGGTGCGCGCGGTCAAGCGGTTCGAGAGCGGCATGGTCGTCAACCCGATCACCATCGCGCCGACCGCCACCCTTGCCGATGCGCAGGCGCTGATGGCGCGGCACCGGATCAGCGGCATTCCGGTGGTCGAGGCCGGGGGCAAGCTGGTCGGCATCCTGACCAACCGCGACGTCCGTTTCGCCGGCAACCCGCGCCAGCCGGTCAGCGAGCTGATGACGCATGAGAACCTGGTCACCGTCGGCGTCGGCGTCGGCGAGACCGAGGCGCGGCGGCTGCTTCACCAGCGGCGGATCGAGAAGCTGCTGGTCGTCGACGAGGCGTATCGCTGCGTCGGCCTCATCACCGTCAAGGACATCGAGAAGGCGGTGACCTATCCCGACGCGACCAAGGACGGGGCCGGCCGGCTGCGCGTCGCCGCCGCCACCACGGTGGGCGACAAGGGCTTCGAGCGCACCGCCGCGCTGGTCGATGCGGAGGTCGACTGCATCGTCATCGACACCGCGCATGGCCACAACGCCGACGTCGCGCGCGCCGTGGAACGCGTGAAGAAGCTCAGCAACTCGGTCGAGGTGATCGCCGGCAACGTCGCCACCGGCGAGGCGACGCGCGCGCTGATCGATGTCGGCGCGGATGCGGTGAAGGTCGGCATCGGCCCCGGCTCGATCTGCACCACCCGCGTCGTCGCCGGCGTCGGCGTGCCGCAGCTGACCGCGGTGATGGACTGCGCCGAGGAGGGGCTGAAGGCCGGCGTGCCGGTGATCGCCGATGGCGGCCTTCGCACCTCAGGCGACCTTGCCAAGGCGCTGGCGGCGGGCGCCTCGACCTGCATGGTCGGCTCGCTGCTGGCGGGCACCGAGGAGGCACCGGGCGAGACGTTCCTGTACCAGGGGCGGGCATACAAGTCGTACCGCGGCATGGGGTCGGTCGGTGCGATGGGGCGCGGCTCGGCGGATCGTTATTTTCAGGGTGACATCAAGGACCAGATGAAGCTGGTGCCGGAAGGGATCGAGGGGCAGGTCGCCTTCAAGGGACCGGCGCGCGAGGTCATTCACCAGCTGGTGGGGGGCGTGCGCGCCGCGATGGGCTATACTGGCGCGGCGACACTGGAGGACCTGCGTCAGCGGGCCAGCTTCGTCCAGATCACCGGCGCGGGATTGCAGGAAAGCCATGTCCACGACGTGACCATCACCCGCGAGGCTCCCAATTACCCGACGCGCTGACGGCCCATCGGGATGCCTTCCCTACCGTCATCCCGGACTTGTTCCGGGATCCAGGGTGACGAGCGCTGTCGTTTGCGGCCCTGGATGCCGGGACGAGCCCGGCATGACGGAGTGGTGAAATGACGCCTGGTGCGCGCAGCCAGGCGGCGATCGAGCTGCTCGATACGATCATCGCCGCCGCTCGGGAAGGCGGCGCAGCGGCGGATACGCTGATCGCGCGGTATTTCGCGACGCGGCGCTATGCCGGCTCCAAGGACCGGCGTGCCGTGCGGGAGCTGGTCTATGCCGCGATCCGCCGCGCCGGCGAGGTGCCGGCAAGCGGCCGCGCGGCACTGGTCGCGCTGG
>NZ_CAHJXA010000318.1 GCF_903644135.1 Sphingomonas bacterium
GCAATGCGGGCGACATGATCAATCGCCTGTCGATCCAGTACAACCGCACCCGCCAGGCCGCGATCACCACCGAGCTGGTGGAGATCATCTCGGGCGCCGAAGCGCTCTAAGTCATTTCCAAGCAGGAAGCAGAACCATGGCAACCGCCGCTGAAGACATCCGCCCTCTCACGGGTCAGACCAACAACACGGGCCGCGTGTCGCAGGTCATCGGGGCCGTTGTCGACGTGCACTTCCCCGACAATTTGCCGGCGATCCTGTCGGCGCTGGAGACCAGCAACAACGGCAACAAGCTGGTGCTCGAGGTCGCGCAGCATCTTGGCGAGAACACCGTGCGCACCATCGCCATGGACGCCACCGAGGGCCTCACTCGCGGCCAGACCGTCACAGACACCGGCGCGCAGATCACCGTGCCGGTCGGGCCGATGACGCTCGGCCGCATCCTCAACGTCATCGGCGAGCCGATCGACGAGCGCGGCCCGGTCAACACCGATCTCAAGGCGCCGATCCACGCCCAGGCCCCCGCCTTTGTCGACCAGTCGACCGAGAGCGCGATCCTGGTCACCGGCATCAAGGTCATCGACCTGCTCGCCCCCTATGCACGCGGCGGCAAGATCGGGCTGTTCGGCGGCGCCGGCGTTGGCAAGACGGTGCTGATCCAGGAGCTGATCAACAACATCGCCAAGGGCCATGGCGGCGTGTCGGTGTTCGCCGGCGTCGGCGAGCGCACCCGCGAGGGCAACGACCTGTACCATGAGTTCCTCGACGCCGGCGTCATCGCCAAGGACGCCGACGGCAACCCGACGCCCGAGGGCAGCAAGGTGGCTTTGGTGTTCGGCCAGATGAACGAGCCGCCCGGCGCGCGCGCCCGCGTCGCGTTGTCGGGGCTGACCATCGCCGAATATTTCCGCGACACCGAGGGGCAGGACGTGCTGTTCTTCGTCGATAACATCTTCCGCTTCACCCAAGCGGGCGCGGAAGTGTCGGCGTTGCTTGGCCGCATTCCGTCGGCGGTGGGCTACCAGCCGACGCTGTCGACCGACATGGGCGCGCTGCAGGAGCGGATCACCTCGACCAACAAGGGCTCGATCACCTCGGTGCAGGCGATCTACGTCCCCGCCGACGACTTGACCGATCCGGCGCCGGCGACCTCGTTCGCGCATTTGGACGCGACGACCACGCTGAACCGCGCGATCTCGGAACTGGGCATTTACCCAGCGGTCGATCCGCTCGATTCGACCAGCCGCGTGCTGGAGCCGCGCGTCGTCGGCCAGGAGCATTACGAGACCGCCCGCGCGGTGCAGTCGCTGCTCCAGCGCTACAAGTCGCTGCAGGACATCATCGCCATCCTGGGGATGGACGAGCTGTCGGAGGAGGATAAGCTCACCGTTACTCGCGCGCGCAAGATCCAGAAGTTCCTGAGTCAGCCGTTCCACGTCGCCGAGGTGTTCACCTCGATCCCCGGCAAGTTCGTCCAGATCGAGGACACGGTGAAGAGCTTCAAGGCGGTGGTCGACGGCGAGTACGACCACCTGCCCGAGAACGCCTTCTACATGGTCGGCGGCATCGACGAAGCGGTCGCCAAGGCCGAGAAGATGGCGCAGGAGGCCTGATGCCGCTCCACTTCGAGCTTGTCACCCCCGAGCGGCTGGTCCGCTCGGAGGAGGTCTACATGGTCACCGTGCCCGGCAGCGAGGGCGACTTCGGCGTGCTGGAGGGCCATGCGCCGGTGATGTCGACGATCCGCGACGGCGCGCTGACGATCCTGCGGACGCACGGCGGTACGCCCGAGACGTTGGCGATCCAGGGCGGCTTCGCCGAGGTCAACGACCGCGGCCTGACCGTGCTGGCGGAGCAGGCGGGCTAGAGGAAGCTGTACGGGTCGACGTCGACCGTCACCCGCGCCTTCGCTGACAAAACCAGCCCGCCCAGCCAGTCGCGGATCACGTCCTGGACGTCGAGGGCGCGGCGGGCGTGGACTAGCAGTCGGTAGCGGTGGCGGCCGCGCAGCATCGCCAGCGGTGCAGGCGCGGGACCGTAGACCGCCATGCCGTCGACGCGCGGTGCCGAGCGGCCGATCAGCAGCGCGGTTTCGTGGGCGCAGGGCTGCTCCTCCGATGACACGATGATCGCGGCGTAGCGGCCGAACGGCGGCGCACCGGCGTCGCGTCGCGCCTCGGTCTCGGCCGCGTTGAACGCCTCCGCATCGCCCGATACCAGCGCGCGCATGACGCCCGCGGCGGGGCTGTGGGTCTGGATCAGGACGCGGCCGGGCTTGGCACCGCGGCCAGCACGGCCCGAGACTTGGCGGATTTGCTGAAAGGTGCGTTCCGCCGCGCGCAGGTCGCCGCCTTCCAGCCCCAGGTCGGCGTCGACCACGCCGACCAGCGTCAGGTTGGGAAAGTGATAGCCCTTTGTGACCAGCTGCGTGCCGACGACGATGTCGATGTCGCCCGCCTCCATTCGACCAACGAACTCAGCCGCCTTGGCGGGGCTCCAGATCGTGTCGGAGGTGATCACCGCCACCCGCGCCGCCGGCATCAGCGCCGCGACCTCGTCGGCGATGCGCTCGACGCCGGGGCCGCAGGCGACCAGGCTGTCCTCCGCCTTGCATTCGGGGCAGGCGCGCGGCGTCGGCTCGACATGGCCGCAATGATGGCAGGCGAGGCGGTGGGTCAGCCGATGCTCGACCATCCACGCGGTGCAGTTGGGACATTGGAAGCGGTGGCCGCAGGTGCGGCACAGCGTCAGCGGCGCGTAGCCGCGGCGGTTGAGGAACAGCAGCGATTGCTCGCCGCGCGCCAGCGTCTCGTCGAGCGCCGTGACCAGTCGCGGCGACAGCCAGCGGCCGCGCTCGGGCGGCTCGGCGAGGAGGTCGATCGCGGCGATCGCCGGCATCTCGGCCTCGCCATGGCGGCGATGGAGCTTCAACTCGGCATAGCGGCCGATCTCGACCTGCTGGCGTGTCTCGATCGCCGGGGTAGCGGAGGCGAGGATCACCGGGCATTGCTCGAACCGGCCGCGCATCACTGCGACGTCGCGGGCGTGGTAATGGACGCCCTCCTCCTGTTTGAAGCTTGTCTCGTGCGCCTCGTCGACGACGATCAGGCCGAGGTTGCGATAGGGCAGGAACAGCGCCGAGCGCGCACCGACCGTCACGCGGGCCGTGCCGCCGGCGATCGCGCGCCAAGCGCGGCGACGCTGGCTGGAGCGCAGGCCCGAGTGCCAGGCGACCGGCTCGCAGCCGAAGCGCCCGGCG
>NZ_CAHJXA010000319.1 GCF_903644135.1 Sphingomonas bacterium
TCGGCGGGATCGAGGCGGAGGCGGCGATGCTCGGCCAGCCGGTCTCGATGCTGATTCCCGAGGTGGTGGGCATGAAGCTCGACGGCACGCTCGCCGAAGGCATCACCGCGACCGATCTGGTGCTCACCGTCACGCAGATGCTGCGCGCCAAGGGCGTGGTCGGGCGGTTCGTCGAGTTCTACGGACCGGGGCTCGATCATCTCAGCCTCGCCGACCGCGCCACCATCGCCAACATGGCGCCCGAATATGGCGCGACCTGCGGCTTCTTCCCGGTCGACACCGCCACGCTCAACTATCTGCGCCTCACCGGCCGCGAGGACTGGCAGATCGAGCTGGTCGAGGCTTATGCCAAGGCGCAGGGTATGTGGCGCGATCCCACCCTGCCCGACCCCGTCTTCACCGACACCATCCACCTCGACATGTCGAGCGTCCAGCCGAGCCTCGCCGGCCCCAAGCGCCCGCAGGATCGCGTGCTGCTTTCGCAGGTCGACGAGAATTTCAACACCGAGCTCGCCTCGGGCTACAAGAAGACCGGCAGCGCGGACGTCCGTGTCGCGGTCGACGACGCGAACTACGAGGTCGGCCACGGCGATGTCGTGATCGCCGCGATCACGAGCTGCACCAACACCTCCAACCCGTCGGTGCTGGTCGCCGCGGGGCTGGTGGCGCGCAAGGCGCATGCGCTGGGCCTCAAGCCCAAGCCCTGGGTCAAGACCAGCCTCGCGCCGGGAAGCCAGGTCGTCACCGATTATCTCACCAAGTCCAAGCTCCAGGACGATCTCGACGCGATGGGGTTCAATCTCGTCGGCTATGGCTGCACCACCTGCATCGGCAATTCCGGGCCGCTGCCGCCGGCGATCAGCAAGGCGATCAACGAGAACGACCTGGTCGCCGCCAGCGTGCTCTCGGGCAACCGCAACTTCGAGGGCCGCGTCTCGCCCGACGTGCGCGCCAACTTCCTCGCCTCGCCGCCGCTGGTCGTCGCCTATGCGCTCAAGGGCACGGTCCGCGAGGACATCACGAAGACCCCGCTCGGCGAGGGGGCGGACGGCAAGCCGGTCTATCTCAAGGACGTCTGGCCGACCAACACCGAGGTCGCCGACGTGATCATGTCGTACATCGACAGCACCATGTACCGCTCGCGCTACGCCAACGTCTTCGAGGGCGACGAGAAGTGGCGCGGCATCGGCATCGAGGGCGGCGATCGCTACAGCTGGAACCCGGTATCCACCTATGTCGCCAACCCGCCCTATTTCGAGGCCATGTCGATGACGCCGGCGGCGGTGAACGACATCCGCGACGCGCGGCCGCTGGCGATCTTCGCGGATTCGATCACCACCGACCACATCTCGCCGGCCGGTTCGATCAAGGTGGACTCGCCGGCGGGGCGCTATCTTGGCGAGCATCAGGTCTCGAAGGGCGACTTCAACAGCTATGGCGCGCGGCGCGGCAATCACGACGTGATGATGCGCGGCACCTTCGCCAACATCCGCATCCGCAACGAGATGATCCCCGGCGTCGAGGGCGGCATGACGAAGTACGTCCCGACCGGCGAGGTGATGGCGATCTACGATGCCGCGATGCGCTACAAGGCGGAGGGAACGCCGCTCGTGGTGATCGCCGGCAAGGAATATGGCACCGGCTCCTCGCGCGACTGGGCGGCCAAGGGCACCAACCTGCTCGGCGTGCGCGCCGTCATCGCCGAGAGCTTCGAGCGCATCCACCGTTCGAACCTCGTGGGCATGGGCGTGCTCCCGCTCCAGTTCCCCGACGGCATCGACCGCAAGTCCCTCAGGCTGGATGGCAGCGAGACCTTCTCGATCGCCGACGTCGCCGCCTTGCGCCCCCGGCAGACCGTCAGCGTGACGATGAAGCGCGCCGACGGTAGCGAGGAGAGCTTCTCTGCGCGCTGCCGGATCGACACCGTCAACGAGCTCGAATATTTTCTCAACGGCGGCATCCTGCAATATGTTCTCCGCAAGCTCGCCGCCTGACCGGAGCGATCCATGCCCGACCAGCTTCCCGATCGCCTCTCCAACGATCCGCGCAGCGCCTTCTACGACGAGGCGCTGCTGACGAGCGGCATCGGCATTCGCTTCAAGGGCGTCGAGAAGCATAACGTCGAGGAATATTGCGTGTCCGAAGGCTGGATCCGCGTTTCGGTCGGCAAGACGATGGACCGCAAGGGGCGGCCGCTGACCGTGAAGCTGCAGGGTGAGGTCGAGCCCTACCGGGAGCATCCGCTGGCGGAAGCGGCCGAGGACGAGGCGTAATTTTCTACAGCAGCTGCTCGACCCTGCCAAGCCGAAAGAAGTCCTTTGGCCTTCAACGTTTTGGCGTTAGGCTTCGATCGACGGCACGGCCCAAGGACATATGATATGCGCTATTATCCTGTTCTCGCCGCCCTTGCTGTCTTGCCTGCGGCAGCGATGGCGCAGGACGGCGCCGGCTACGTCGGGCTCGAGGGGGGTGTCTCCTTCGCCCACCACACCGATTATGACGTCGCCGCGACACGCGTTCAGACCGTGCCGACGGGGAGTGGCCTGCTGGGCCAGACCGTCACGACGACCGACACGAAGTACGGCAATGGCCTCGTCGCCGATCAGAAAGCCGGCGCCGACGTCGATGCGATCGCCGGCTATGACTTCGGCATGTTCCGCCTGGAAGGGGAGCTCGGCTACAAGCGGTCCAGGCTGCGCGGCCTGACGGCGAGCGGTGCCCTGCTCGCCGATACCAACACGGCGCCGATCGCCGGCGTGACCTCGGACGATTTCCGCTCGGGCAAGAACACGAGGGTGCTGTCGGGGATGGTCGACGCGCTCTTCGACTATGATCTCACGCCGGGCGTGCGTGTTTACGGTGGCGGCGGCGCCGGACGCGCACGCGTCAAGTCGCTGGGCGATCGCGACGACGTGTGGGCGTTCCAGCTGATCGCCGGCGCATCGACCGCGATCACTCCCAATATCGAGGTCGGCCTGAAATACCGCTACTTCCAGACCCAGCATGTCCATTTCGACGGCGGCGCGAGCTTCTCGGATGCGGCGAGCGGAACGACATCGGTGTCCCAGTTCGCCGAGCGCGGCAGGTTCCGCTCGAACAGCCTGCTCCTGAGCATCGCCTATAATTTCGGCGGCCCGGCCGCCAAATAGCTGTTTGGGAGGCTGCGGGCCGGTCGCGCGTCGATGCGGCGGGCGTTCAGCCGTCTTGGCGCAGGTCCGGCAGGAAACGGACGTCGGTGACGATCCGGCGGCCATC
>NZ_CAHJXA010000320.1 GCF_903644135.1 Sphingomonas bacterium
TGGTGTTGAGCACGTCGACGAACGGGACGTCGGCGACCACCGCGCCCCATAGCTCCGGGTCCGAATTGATCACCGCCCCCATCAGCTCGCCGCCCGCCGAGCCGCCGGCGATGGCGATGCGGCCGGCGCCGGTCCAGCCGGCGTCGATCAGCCCCTTCGCGACGTCGACGAAGTCGGTGAAGGTGTTGGTCCGCTTGTCGAGCTTGCCGTCGTGATACCATTGCTGGCCGAGGTCGTCGCCGCCACGGATATGCGCGATGGCGAAGGCGAAGCCGCGGTCGAGCAGGCTCAGCCGCCCGGTCGAGAAGCCCGGCGCAATCGCCATGCCATACGCGCCGTAGCCGTAGAGATAGAGCGGCCCCGACCCGTCGCGCGCGAAGCCGGCGGGATAGACGATCGACACCGGAATGGCGGTACCGTCGCGCGCCGGGATGTGCAGGCGCTCGGTACGGTAGCGGCCGGCGTCGTAGCCCGTCGGAATTTCCTGCACCTTGCGCGTGGTCAACGCACCGCTAGCGACATCATAGTCGTAGACGGTGCCAGGCGTGACCATCGACTGATAGGACAGCCGCAGCACGTCCATCGCCCATTCGGGGTTGTCGCCCAGCCCGGCGTCGTAGCTCGCCTCGGGAAACTCGACCCGCTTCCCCTCGGTCGGCGCATCGTAACGGTGGATGGCGAGCTGATCGAGACCGTCCTCGCGTCCCTCGACGACGAAGAAATCGCGGAAGCAGCTGACCCCGGTCATGTAGAAATGCGGGTCGGGCGCGATCAGCTCGGTCCATTCGCCTGGCGCGGCGATCGGCGCGATGCACAGCCGCCATTGGGTGTCGGTATCGTTGGTGTGGACGAACAGCGTGCCGTCATGCTCGTCGACATCGTATTCCAGCCCGGTCTGGCGGGCGCGGACCATGATCGGCGCAGCGGTGGGGTCGCTCGCCGGCACCAGCCGCACTTCGCTGGTGACATGATCGCCGGTGGCGATGACGATCCAGTTGCGCGCGCTGGTCTCGCCGACCGAGACGCGGAAGCCTTCGTCGTCCTCATGGTACAGCTCGATATCGTCGGCGACGGCGCTGCCCAGCCGGTGGAGACGGGCGTTGTCGGTCCGCCACTGGTCGTTGGCGACTCCGTAGAGAAACGCGCTGTCGTCGGCGGTCCAGACGATGTCGGACAACATGCCGGGGATGATCTCGGGCAGATGCTCGCCGGTGGTCAGGTCCTTGACGCGGACGGTGAAGCGCTCGGAGCCATTGTCGTCGATCGCATAGGCGAGCAGGCGGCCGTTATTGCTGACGGAGAAGGCGCCGAGGCGGAAATACTCGCGCCCCTCCGCCAGCGCCGGCTCGTCGAGCAGCAATTCGTCGGCGCCGCCCGCGACGGGCCTCCGCCACCATTTGCGATACTGGCCGCCGGTCTCGAACGCCGACCAGTAGAACCAGTCGCCGTCCTTCTGCGGCACGGTCGCCTCGTCCTCCTTGATGCGGCCCTTCATCTCCTCGTACAGCCGGTCAATCAACGGCCGACGGGGAGCCATCACTCCTTCGAAATAGGCGTTCTCGGCGTCAAGGTAAGCGAGGATGTCGGGGTCGGTGACGTCGGGATAGCCGGCGTCCTTCAGCCAGGCGTAATCGTCGATGATAGTGACGCCGTGAGCGGTGAAGCTGTGCGGGCGGCGGTCGGCGACGGGTGGAGTGAAGTCGGTCATGCGCTCGCCTTAGCCGACCCACCACGCTTGTCGAAGCGGCTCAGACCCGCATCGGCATCAGCACGTACAGCGCCGCCGCCTTGTCGTTCTCGCGGATCAATGTCGGTGCGGCGGCGTCGGCGAGATGCACCTCGACCATGTCGCCGTCGATCTGCCCCAATATGTCCATCAGATATCGGCTGTTGAAACCGATCTCGAACCCCGCCGCGCTATAGTCGCCCGGCACCTCCTCCGCCGCAGTGCCGTTCTCCGGGCTGGTCACCGAGAGGGTGATGCGATCGCGATCGAGCGCCATCTTGACCGCGCGGGTCTTCTCGGTGGCGATGGTCGAGACGCGGTCGACCCCCTCCATGAAGCTCTTCGGGTCGAGCTTGAGGATCTTGTCGTTGGCGGTCGGGATGACCCGGGAATAATCGGGGAAGGTGCCGTCGATCAGCTTCGAGGTGAGGATCGCCTGGCCCAAGTCGAAGCGGATCTTGGTCGCCGACAGCGACACGCCGACCGAGCCATCGACCTCGTCGAGCAACTTGCGCAACTCGGCGATGCATTTCCTCGGCACGATCACGTCAGGCATCTTGTCGGCCCCGTCGGGACGCGGCACCGTCACGCGGGCGAGGCGATGGCCGTCGGTGGCGGCGGCCTTCAGCGTCGGCTGGCCATCGTTGTCGGCGACATGCAGGAAGATGCCGTTGAGGTAATAGCGCGTCTCCTCGGTGGAGATCGCGAAGCGCGTCTTGTCGATGATCTGCTTCAGCGTCTCGGCGGGCAGCTCGAACGCGGTCGGCAGCTCGCCCTCGGCGATCACCGGGAAGTCGTCGCGCGGCAGCGTCCCCAGGCTGAAGCGCGCGCGCCCCGCGACGATCGTCATCCGTCCCTCGGCGGCGCTCAACTGCACCTGCGCGCCCTCGGGCAGCTTGCGGGCGATGTCGAACAGCGTGTGCGCCGATACGGTGGTCGCGCCAGCCTGATCGACCGCGGCGGCGATCGATTCGTTGATCTGCAGGTCGAGGTCGGTCGCCATCAGCTTGATCGCGCCGTCCGACGATGCCTCGATCAGCACGTTGGACAGGATCGGGATGGTGTTGCGCCGTTCCACCACCGACTGGACATGGCTCAGCCCCTTGAGGAGCGTCGCGCGTTCGATCGTCGCCTTCATCACCTGATCCCCCACCTCCGACTCCGTGCGAAGGTCAACCCGCCAGGACCCTAGCCAAGGAGTGCGCCGCCCGGCAAGCGCCGCACCGCATTGACGGTGGACAAGCCTGGTGCGGCGGTGGGAAAGCGGCGGCGATGAGGGGCGCGTTGATCCTGCTGGCCGTGCTGACCGCCGAGGCAGCCCCGCACGAGCCGATCGGGGTGTACCAG
The DNA here is from genome assembly GCF_903644135.1 of Sphingomonas bacterium. Lineage (GTDB taxonomy): Bacteria > Pseudomonadota > Alphaproteobacteria > Sphingomonadales > Sphingomonadaceae > Sphingomonas. Next base: position 3,074 of record NZ_CAHJXA010000320.1, read on the forward strand.
GGTTGGGGCGCGTTTCGCGACGCGGTGCCGGCGCGGTGCTATGCGATCACGCGCGCGGTCGTGGCCGGCGGACGCGGTGGCTTCGCCAGCATCGCAACCTGGCCCGACCGCCATCTGCGCACGTCGCTGCACATCCGCCTGAGCCGCCCGCACGACCGCGCCGCGCCGG
>NZ_CAHJXA010000321.1 GCF_903644135.1 Sphingomonas bacterium
CCGACACGCTGCTGGAGCCCGGCGCGATCGCCGCGATGCGCGCCGCCTTCGCCGCCGAGCCGCAGCTGGTCGCCGCCACTGGCGTCCTTGCGCCGATCTGCGGCCCGACGCCGACCGCGCGGCTGTTCGAGTGGTTCCAGTCCTATGAATATGTCCGCAACTTCCTGTCGCGCGACGCCTGGATGCGGCTCGACAGCCTGTTGCTGGTCTCCGGCGCGTTCGCCGCCTTTCGCCGCGACGCGGTGCTGGAGGTCGGCGGCTTCGATCCCGAATGCATGGTCGAGGATTACGAGCTGATCCACCGCCTCCATCGCCACGCCGCCGACCTGGGCTTCGACTGGCGCGTGCGGGTGGTCGGCGGTGCCCTGGCGCGGACCGACGCACCGGCAAGCGTCGGCGCATTCTTGAAGCAGCGCCAGCGCTGGTTCGGCGGCTTCCTCCAGACCCAGCACTGGAACCGCGACATGGTCGGTAACGGCCGCTTCGGCCGGCTGGGGACGCGGATGCTGCCGGTCAAGGCGCTCGACACGGTGCAGCCGATCTATGGCCTGGCGGCGTTCCTGATCCTGATCGGACTGGTCGTCACCGGCCGCTTCGCGATCGCGCTGCCGGTGCTGCTGGTAATGATCGCCAAGGTGTCGGTCGACCTCAGCTTCCATCTCTGGTCGCTGGGCATCTACAAGCGCTGGACCGGGCAGCACGAGGGGCTGCGCCTCGGCCCGGCGATCGTCGCCGCGCTCGCCGAGCCGTTCAGCTTCCAGCTGCTGCGCCATGCCGGCGCGGTCTATGGCTGGGTGGCGTTCCTGCGCGGTCGGCAGAACTGGTCCCGCCAGGCGCGGACCGCGCTGGAGAGCCGGGTTTAGCGCATCACCGGCAGGGTGATGCGGCTGCCGGCGCAGACCCGCTGCTCCGCCTTGACGTAATCCGCCGGCTCGGCGCGCGCGATGTTGGCGACGAAGCTCTGCGGGTTGCGGTCGATCATCGGGAACCAGCTCGACTGCACCTGCACCATGATGCGGTGCCCGGCCCTGAACACATGGTCATGGTCGCGCAGCGGCACGTCCCAGGCGACCACCTTGCCAGGCTTCAGCGGCCGCGGATCGGTGTCGCTGGCGAGGAAGCGTCCGCGGCGAACCTCCATCGCCACCGGCAGCTGATATTCGTTGAGCTGCGTCGTGTAGCTACCCAGCTTGGCGCTCTCGGGTGAATAGGCCTGCGTTCCCGCCGGCAGCACGTCGATCAGCTTGACGACGAAGTCGCTGTCGGTGCCGCTGGTCGACGCCATCAGCGTCGCCGCCAGCGCGCCGGTGACGGTCAGGTCGGCGGTCAGCGGCGCGGAGACGTAGCTCAGCACGTCCGGCCGGTGATCAACGAAACGCTGGTCCGCCGCCTCCCACGACCGCCACTCCGGCGCAGGATAGGTCGGCGAGATCGGCCGCGCCCGGAACGGCACCGGGTTGGCGGGGTCGGAGGTATAGCTGCGGCACGCCTCCGCCGCTGCCGGCGCGGTGAAGCTCAACGAGCCGTCGGCGTGGAGGTACAGATCGGTCGCGGTCGCGCCGGCCGGCGGCCATGCCTTGTACGTCTTCCAGACGTTGCTGCCCGACTGGAACATCTTCGCCGCGAAGGCTGGTCTCTCGCCTTTGCCATGTAGCCAGTAGCGGAAGAACGGAGCCTGGATCTGGTCCTTGAACTCGTCGCCGCTGGCGGTGCCGATCGGAACCGCGCCGTTGGCGACGAAGTCGCCCTTGCCCTGCCAGCCGCCATGGTTCCACGGCCCCGACACCATCTGCGCGAGATGATCGGGATCGTTCTTCGCTTGGCGCTCATAGATGCGCCACGAGCCCCACGGATCCTCCTGGTCCCAGAAGCCGGCGACGTTGAGCGTCGGCACCGTCGTGCGGCCCAGCGCATCGGTCCAGCGCTGGCCGGTGTAGAAGCTGTCGTGATTGGGATGGTCGAGCAGGGCAGTGAACAGCGGCACCTGTCCATGGAAATAATCGCGATCGATCGCCGCGGCGCTGCCCTCCTTCAGGAAGAAGTCGTAGGTGTCGACGCCGGGATAGACGAAATCCTTGTTCTGCGTCTTGTCGAGCTGGAGCGAGGACACCCAGTCGGTCGCATAGGACAGCCGGAGCGCGCCGTTGCGGTGGAGGTCGTCCGACTGCCAATAATCGAGCCACGCCGCCTGCGGGCTGATCGCCTTCAGCGCCGGATGCGGGTGGACCAGCGCGATCGCCGCCGCGAAACCGGGGTAGGATACGCCCCACATGCCGACTCGGCCGTTGTTGGGCCGCACGTTCTTCACCAACCAGTCGATCGTGTCATAGGCGTCTGTCGCCTCGTCGACGGCCTTGGCATCGTACGGGTGAACCGCGGTCGACAGGGTGAAGACGCCGTCGGACTTGAAGCGCCCGCGCATCGACTGGAACACCATGATATAGCCGTCGTTGACTAGGCTCTTGTAGCGCGCGGCATAACCGGCGGGCAGCGCCTGGCCAGGCACGCCATAGGGAGTGCGCTGGAGCAGGATCGGAAGCGGCCCCGCCTTGCCGGTCGGCCGCATGACAACGGTCTGCAGCTTCGCGCCATCGCGCATCGGCACCATCACCTCCTCGAAGGTGAAGGTGAAGGGGGAGGCGGCGGTGGCTTGGGCCGGTGCCTGCTGCGCGGGCGCCGTCACCGGTGCCATGATTGCGGCAAATGCCGCTGCTGCCACTATTGCGACGCGCTTCATCCGCTTTCCCCTTTCGTCATGCCGGGCTCGTCCCGGCATCCAGGGCCGCGAGAGCAACAAGAGTAGGTATGCGGAACCCTGGACCCCGGCACAAGGCCGGGGTGACGTTGGGGATCACTCCGCCCGATGCTCGCTCTTCACCCAACGCACGGTGCCTGACGAGGCGCGCATCACCACCGTCTCGGTGAAGACACGCCCGGCCTTGCGCTTGACCCCCGCCAGCAGCGAGCCGTCGGTAACGCCGGTCGCCGCGAAGATGCAGTCACCACGCGCCAGTTCGGTCAGGTCGTATTGCTTGTCGAGATCGGTGACGCCCCATTTCGCCGCCCGCCCGCGCTCGTCGTCGTTGCGGAACAGCAGCCGCCCCTTGAACTGCCCGCCGACGCAGCGCAGCGCCGCCGCCGCCAGCACCCCCTCGGGCGCGCCGCCCGAGCCCAGATAGATGTCGACGGTGGTGTCGGGATCGG
>NZ_CAHJXA010000322.1 GCF_903644135.1 Sphingomonas bacterium
GCCGCCGCCACCGCCTATCTGCGCGGCGGTCCCGGCGCGGCAGCGCAGTGGCAGCCCCGCTTCGCGCGCCGCCTCGCCCGGCCGATCGCGCTTGCAGGATTGGTCCGCGACCTGGCCGAGAGCCGCCGGGCCGCCGCGCTGCTGCCGCTGGCGCGAACCCCCGGCCTGATCCAGATCATCGCGCGCGCCACCCGGATCGCCCAAGCCGCTTGAAGCCCGACCACCCGCTCACGACATGGATGCCATGGAACAGTTCAACCTCTCCGAGACCGAGTGGCGCAAGCGGCTGTCGCCCGAGCAATTTCATGTCCTGCGCGAGGCCGGGACCGAGCGCGCCTTTGCCGGCACGCTGACCGACAACAAGGCGGACGGGCTGTACCGCTGCGCCGCGTGCAGCCTTGAGCTGTTCGATAGCGCCGACAAGTTCGACTCCGGCTCGGGCTGGCCCAGCTTCACCCAGCCGATCGCCCCGGATCGCGTCGCCGACCATACCGACCGCAGCCACGGCATGACCCGCACCGAGACCCGCTGCGCGCGCTGCGACAGCCATCTCGGCCATGTCTTTCCCGACGGGCCGCGGCCGACGGGGCTGCGCTATTGCATGAACTCGGTCGCGCTGGAGTTCCGCGCCCGCCGCTGAGCCGTAGGTGGTGCCGGCGGCAACCGCTTGTCGGCAGGGCCGTTAGCCGATAGTCCGCCATCCAGCGATGGCCCGTGCGCGTTCCCCCCGTTCCTCCCAGCCTCGGTCTCCCTGGCGTCGACGGCTGGTGCTGTCGCTGCAGCTGCTGGCCGGGCTGGGGGTGCTGGGGCTGATCGCGCTGGTCGCCACCGTCTACGTCACTGCCTCGCAATTGCCGGACTTCGACCAGCTGAAATCGTCGCCCAACGGCCAGATGATCCGCGTCCACGCCGCCGACGGCTCGGTGATCGTGTCGTTGGGGCCGAGCTATGGCGACTGGCTGCCCTATGACAGGATTCCGGCGGTGATGCGCGATGCGACCGTGTCGGTCGAGGATCGCCGCTTCCGCTCCCATCTCGGCGTCGACCCGATCGGCATCGCCCGCTCGGTCGAGGTGCGGGTGCAGCGTGGCCATTGGGCGCAGGGCGGCTCGACGATCACCCAGCAGCTGGCGCGCAACGTCTTCCTGTCGAGCCAGAAGAAGTTCGGCCGCAAGGCGCGCGAGTGGATCCTGGCGCTGGCGATGGAGCGCAAATTCTCCAAGGACCAGATCCTCGAACTCTACCTCAACAAGGTCTATTATGGCGGCGGGGCCTATGGCATCGACGCGGCCTCGCGGAAATTCTTTGGCCATGGCGCGGACCAGCTGAGCCTTGCCGAGGCGGCGGTGATCGCCGGGCTGGTCAAGGCTCCTTCCAATTACTCGCCCACAGCCGACAGCGAGGCCGCGGTCGGGCGCGCCGGCGTCGTGCTGGCGGCGATGGTGCGCGCCGGAACGGTCACCGCCGAGCAGGCGAAGGCGGCCGATCCCGACAGCCTCAAGCTCGCCCCCGAGCCCAAGCAGAACAGTGTCCGCTACTTCACCGACTGGGCGCTGCCGCAGCTCGACGTGCTGATCGACGAGCAGAAACAGCCGCTGGAGGTGTGGACGACGATCGACCCCGCCATGCAGCGCGTCGCCGATGCCGCGGTCCGCGGCAACGTGCCGGGCGGGGCGCAGGGCGCGCTGGTGACGCTCGACCGCGACGGGGCGGTCAAGGCGATGGTCGGCGGCACCGACTATGTCACCTCCAACTACAATCGCGCCACCCAGGCGGTCCGCCAGCCGGGCTCGTCGTTCAAGCTGTTCGTGTATCTCGCCGCGCTGGAGGCGGGGCACAAGCCGGAGGACTCGATCGTCGACGAGCCGGTGACGATCGACGGCTGGAGCCCGCGCAACGACAGCCGGCGCAACTCGGGGCCCGTCTCCTTACGCACCGCCTTCGCCTATTCGCTCAACACGGTGGCGGCGAAGCTGGGGCAGGAGGTGGGCTTCACCACCGTCGCCGACATGGCGCGCCGCTTCGGCATCACGACGGCGGTCAACACCCACCCGTCGATGGTGCTCGGCACGTCGGACGTCCGGCTGATCGACATGACCCGCGCCTTTGCCAGCGTCGGCGCCAACGGCGTCGCGGTGACGCCCTATGGCATCCTGAAGGTCACCAGCAACGGCCAGACGCTCTACGCGCACGAGGTCGATAACGGCCATGTCCTGGTCGCGCCCTATGTGGCGGCGCAGATGGTCGACCTGCTGCAGACGGCGGTCAACACCGGCACCGGCCGCCAGGCGCAGATCGGCCGGCCGGTGGCGGGCAAGACCGGCACCACCACCTCCAACAAGGACGGCTGGTTCCTGGGCTTCTCCAGCGGCCTCACCACCGGCGTCTGGATGGGGCGCGACGATGCTCGCACCATCCCCGGCCTCCATGGCGGCACCGCGCCGGCGCGCGCGTTCGCGGCGATGATGAAGCCGGCCACCGCCAGCCGCCCGATCGAGCAATTCCAGACCCAGGTGACGCTGCCCGACATGCAGCTCGACGACGACCTGTATTTCGGGCAGCCCGACAACGGTACCTATGTAGACGACGACGGCAACCCGGTGCCCCCCGCCGATCAGCCCGCCGCACCCGTCGACCAGCCCGCGCCCGCCGACGCGCCACGCCCTCCCGACGCACAGGCGCGCCAGCAGCTGGATCAGGACTGGATTGACCGGGTGACGGGGCGGGGTGCGCCGCGCCGTCCCGCCCGGGCTCAGGACGACCGACCGAACCAGTGAAGCGCCGCGCCATGCGCGCGCAGCCACGCCCGCGCCGGGGTGGCATCACCGCCCAGCAGCTGATCGACCAGCGCGTGGAAGCCGGCGCCATGGTTCATGTGGACGCGGTGCGCGACCTCATGCGCCACCGTCGCCCGCCGCACCCAGTCCGGCGCGAGGATCAGCCGCCAGCTATAGCGGATCGCGCCGTCATGCGCGCAACTGCCCCAGCGCCCGCGCGGATCGCCGACCGCGACCTTGCTGACCTTGACGCCCGCCGCCGTCGCGAACTCGGCGGTCTCGCGCGCCAGCACCGTCAGCGCCTCGCGCCGCAGCCATGCCTCGACGCGGCGGCCCAGCGTCTCGGCAGGACCAGCGGCGACCAGCTCGTGAGCGCAGCGGCCAGGAACGTCACCGTCGCCACCGGTTCGCTGACCTATGAGGGC
>NZ_CAHJXA010000323.1 GCF_903644135.1 Sphingomonas bacterium
GTCGCCTTTGCCGACGGGCGCCACTTCGAGTTTGCCGGGGTGCCGCTGCCCGACGGCAACGCGCTGTTCACGATGCTCGACATCACCGACAGCCGCCGCGCGGAGCAGGCGTTGCGCGAACGTGCCGACGCACTGGAGGCGGCGGACCGGGTAAAGACGCAGTTCGTCGCGAACATGAGCTACGAGCTGCGCACGCCGCTGACCTCGATCAGTGGTTTCGCCGAGATGCTGCACGGCGGCTATGCCGGGGTGCTGACCCAGGAGGCCGACGGCTATGTCCAGGCGATCCTGGACTCGGTCGAGCGGTTGGGGCTGCTGATCGACGACGTGCTCGACCTCACCCATGCCGAGGAGGCCGCCGCGCCCGAGCGGGTCGATGTCGACCTTGCCGCCACCGTGCGCGCCGCCGCCGAGACGCTGCTGCCGACGATCAAGCGCCGCCGCCTCGACTTCGCGGTCGAGGTGGCGCGCTCGACCGGCCGGGTCAGCGGCGATGCGCGACGGCTGAAGGAGGCTGTCGAGCACCTGCTGCGCCATTCCGTGACCTCGACGCCGGAGGGCGGCCGCATCCTGCTCCATGCCGAGGGCAACGCGACCCGCGCGCGCATCGTCGTCTCCGACAACGGTCCGGGCATGGATGCGGAGAGCGTCGCCCACGCCTTCGACCGCTTCGCCCAGCCCGGCATCCAGCCGACCGGCGAACGCGCGCTGGGCCTCGGCCTGCCGCTCGCGCGACAGTTCGTCGAGGCGCAGGGCGGCACCGTCGAGCTGGTGTCGGAGCCGGGTGAGGGTACGCTGATGACCGTTGATCTGCCGCGGCGATGACGGCTGCCGTGATCCTGGCCGATCCGGCGGAGAGCCACGCGTTCGGCGCGTCGCTCGCACCGGTCGTACGGGTCGGTGACGTCATCACGCTGGCCGGTCCGTTGGGGGCGGGGAAGACCAGCATCGCCCGTGGATTGCTCGCCGCTCTGGGTTTGGTTGGCGAGGCTCCGAGCCCGAGCTTCGCGATCGTCCAGCCCTACGCCCCGCCCGAGACCCGGCTGCCGGTGCTGCACGTCGATCTCTACCGGATCGAGCATTCGCGCGAGCTGGACGAACTTGGCCTCGACGACAGCCGGCGCGATGCGGTGCTGCTGGTGGAGTGGCCCGAGCGGGCTGGCGAGGGTGCCTGGCCCGATGCGTTGGCCCTGACGCTTGCTGTCAGCGGCGAGGGCCGCGCCTTGACAGCGCGGGTCCCGCCCGGTTGGACGCAGCGATGGCCGATATGACGCCCCCCGCCGGCGCTGCCGCCTTTCTCGCCGCGAACGGCTGGACGGGGGCGAACGTCGTGCCGCTGACCGGTGATGCCTCGTTCCGCCGCTATTTCCGGGTGACGCACGATGGCCGCGCCGCGGTGCTGATGGACGCGCCGCCGCCGCATGAGGACCCGCGGCTGTTCCTGGCCGTCGCCGGCTGGCTCACCGAGCGTGGCTTTGCGGCTCCCACCATCTATGCCGCCGATCCCGCCGCCGGCCTCGTCCTGCTGGAGGATTTCGGCGACGACCGGATGCGCGAGGCGGCCGATGCCGCGCCGGATGGAGCGCTGACGCTGTACGAACGCGCGATCGACCTGCTGATCGAGCTGCGCCGCCATCCTGCCGGGCCGCTGAAGCCGTACGACCGCGCGGTCCTGCAGCGCGAGGCGGCGCTGTTCGTAGACTGGTATTGTCCGGCGGTCGGTCTGGAGGTCGATGCGCCGGGCTGGACCGCCGCGTGGGACGCCGTGCTCGACCGATGCACGGCAGCGGAGCCGGTTACGGTGCTGCGCGACTATCATGCCGAGAACCTCATGCTGGTTGGCGAAGCGCGCAGCCTGGGGCTGCTCGACTTCCAGGACGCGCTTGCCGGCCATCCCGCCTATGATCTCGTTTCGCTGCTCCAGGACGCGCGCCGCGGCGTCGAGCCGAGTATCGAGGAGGCGATGCTGCGCCGCTACCGCGCAGCAAACAACGACGGCGATGCTTTCCTTGATGCCTATCACGTCCTCGGCGCGCAGCGGAACGCCAAGATCATCGGCATCTTCACTCGGCTGTGGCGGCGCGACGGCAAGCTGCGCTACCCGACATTGTGTCCGCGCGTCTGGGCCTATCTGGAACGCGACCTGTCGCAGCCGGCACTGGCCCCCGTCGCGGCCTGGTTCGACGGCAATGTGCCGCCGAAACGACGTGGCGACCCGCTGATCCTTACATCCAGCGCCGGAGCATGAGCCGGCCGCGCGCCTATCGGCCGCAGCCGGGCGGCTTCGTGCCGACCACCGCAATGGTGATGGCCGCGGGTCTGGGCAAGCGGATGCGGCCGCTGACGGCGACCCGCCCCAAGCCGCTGATCGAGGTCGCCGGGCGGCCCCTGATCGATCACGTCCTCGATCGGCTGCGTGCCGCCGGCGTGGCGCGGGCGGTAGTCAACGTCCACTATCTTCCCGACCTGCTGACGGCGCATCTGCTCCAGGCGGCGCGGGGGCTGGAGATCATCGTGTCGGATGAGCGCGACCGCTTGCTGGAGACTGGCGGCGGGTTGGTGAAGGCGCGCGGGCTGCTCGGCGAAGCACCGTTCTTCGTGGCCAATGCCGATAATCTATGGGTCGACGGACCGGTCGACGCGCTGCGGCTGCTCGCCTCGCAATGGGACGATGCGGCGATGGATGCGCTGCTGCTGCTCGTGCCCTATGCGCGAGCGCACAACCATCGCGGCCAGGGCGATTTCTCGATCGATCGCACCGGCCGGCTGGTGCGGCGGCCGACCGGGCGGGTCGCGCCGTTCGTCTATACCGGCGTCCAGATCCTGTCGCCGCGGCTGCTGGCCGACTGGCCGCTGGAGCCGTTCTCGACCAATCGGATGTGGGACCGCGCGATCGGCGAGGGGCGTGCGTTCGGGGCCGTGCATGAGGGGCTGTGGTTCGACGTCGGCACGCCCGCGGCGATCGCCAAGACCGAGGCACGGCTGGCCGATGGCTGAGAGCCTGCCGCGGCTGTTCACCATCCCCTCGCACCACGCCTTTGCCGACTCGCTGGTGGCGGGGCTGCGGCGGGAGGCGGGCGAGGAGCCGATGGCGCTCGCGCGGGCGCTGGTGCTGCTGCCCAACAACCGCGCGGTGCGGGCCGTGACTGACGCCTTTGTGCGCGCGAGCGGCGG
>NZ_CAHJXA010000324.1 GCF_903644135.1 Sphingomonas bacterium
GCGCTGCTGCTGGCCGCCGGAAAGCGCGCTGATCTGCCGGTCGGCCAGGTCGGTGAGCCGCGTGGCGGCCAGCGCGATGGCGCAGAAGCAGATGGACCCCATGCTGCAGGAGAGCAAGGCCAGCGCTGCCGAAGTGGCGATGGCCGGCCACCAGGCGTCGGACGCGCCGAGTACCCGCAGCGCCTCGCCGAACCCCGCGCCGCGCCCGCCATAGCGCGGCGCGACGGTCAGGCCGATCAGGCCCTCCGCGGCGAGGACATCGAAATTGGCGCGCGGGAACTCGCCGCTGCGGTCGAACGCCGCCGCCGTCGCGGCGAGCCGCTCGGTGACGCGGTCGAGCACCGCCTGATCGACCGGACCGGCAGCCTCGGCGACGTTCGAAACAGCGAGCGCGATTGCCATGCGATCAGGCCTTTTCTTCGATGATGGCGTTATAACGATCATCCCACAGGGTCCGGACATCGACCTTGTGCGGGATCAGCTTGCGCTCGGCGAACAGGTCGGCGACGCCCTGCTGCGAAGCGATGGCCTCAGCTGTCACCGGGCGTAGCGAGAACACGTCGCTCTGCCGCTTGAACTGGTCCGCGACATAGGCGGGCGGCACGCCGATGTCCCTGGCGACGATGCCGGCCCACTCGCCCTGGTGCGACGCGGTCCAGCCGAAGCCGCGCTTGAGCAGGCGCAGATAGTCGCCGATGATCTTCGCCCTGGCGGCATCGGCGAGCGCGTCGACATGCGCCGAGACGATGTAATTGCCCGACAGGAAACCCAGCGCGGTCTTGAGGATGCGCGCACCCTCGGTCGCGACCGCGCGCTGGATCGGGAAACCGTAGATCGCCCAGGCGTCGAGCGCGCCGTTGGAGAAGGCGGACGCACCGTCCGACACGTTGAGTGCCACCGGCTCGATGTCGCTCCAGTCGAGCCCGACCGACTGCAACATGCGGATCAGGTAATATTGCGAGGTGGTGGCGCGGACATAGCCGACACGCTTGCCCTTGAGCTGCGCCAGCGTCTCGATCCTGGACCCCCTGGGTACCAGCACGACCTGGTTGTTGACGTCGCCATGGAACACCGCGATCTGCTTGAAGCTCTGGATCGCCGAAGCCAGCGCGAACACCGGCGGGATCTCGCTCATGCCGCCCAGATCGAGCGAGCCGCCGTTGAGCGCCTCGATCACCATCTGGCCCGACTGGAACTCGGCATAGGTGACGGAGAAGCCGGCCGGCTTGATCCCTGCGGACTTGAAGATGAGGCGGGCGTCGGTCTCGCCATGCCCGGTCACCGAAGCGCGCAGGACCGCATCCTGTCCCGCCGGTCGCTTGCCGCAGCCCGCCAGCGCGAGCGCCGCCGACGCGGTCGCGCCCAGCAGCATCAGGCGGCGGCTCAGGATCGGATCGTCGGTCACGCATGTTCCCTTGCTGGCAAAGAGCACTCTCTGCTGCTGATCGGACAATTGATCGGGCAGAGCCATAAATCTAATCGCTATTCCTTCATCGTCTGAAAGGAGAGCTAATCCAATAAGCCTATCTCAACGCAGGCTATGAGAGTTGCTCATCATTCGGCACTGCTACCATTGATAACAGATACTCAAAAAGGAGCCGAGCGTTCGCCCGACTCCTTTCCGACATCCAGGCTTGATCCGCGCGCAGATCAGGCGGCGATGGTTGCCCGCGACTCGTCGAACGCCGCCACCCGCTCGCGCACGACCGGGATCAGGTCACGGCCATAGTCGATCGCGTCCTGCAGCGGGTCGAAGCCGCGGATCAGGAAATGGTCGACGCCGATCTCGTAATAATCGAGCAGCGCGTCGGTGACCTGCTCCGGGGTTCCGACCAGGCCGGTCGAGTTGCCCGACGCGCCGGTGAGTTGGGCGACGCCGGTCCATAGCCTCTTGTCCTGGCGCAGCTTCGACGCGGTGGCGAGGAGCCGGCGCGCGCCGTCATTGGGCGGGGTGTGGCCGGTGAGCGGCAGCCCCGCCGCTTCGCGATTGGCGCGCACCTGCTCGACGATCTCGTCGGCCTTTTTCCACGCCGCCTCCTCGGTGTCGGCGATCACCGGGCGCAGCGACAGCGAGAAGCCGACATCGTGGCGGTTGTAGCGCGCCGCGGAGGCGCGCACCCGCTGCACCACCTCGCGGGTGGCGTCCAGCGTCTCGCCCCAGGTGGCATAGACCTCGGCATGACGCCCGGCGACGTCGATCGCCTCGGGCGAGGTGCCGCCGAAGAAGATCGGCAGGTTGGCGGCCTGGATTGCGCTGAAGCCCTGGCGAACCTGGTAGAAGCGGCCACTGTGATCGAACGGTGCGGTGCCGCGCAGTTCCTGCTTGAGCACGTCGAGATACTCGTCGGTGCGCGCATAGCGCTCGGCCTTGTCGGTGCCGACATCGCCGTCGCGCGCCATCTCATCGTCCGCGCCGCCGGTGATGATGTGCACCGCTACCCGGCCGCCCGACAGCTGGTCCAGCGTCGCCAGCTGCCGCGCGGCGAGCGTCGGCTGGGTGAAGCCGGGGCGGTGCGCGACCAGGAAGCCGAGCCTGGTGGTGATCGCGGCGGCATGGGCGGCGACGATCTGACTCTCCGGGCTGTTGGAGCCGAACGGGATCAGCACGCGGTCGAAATCGCCCGCTTCCTGCGCTCGCGCCGCCGCCTCGACATACTCCTTGTCGAGCGCGCGCGAGCGCACCGCGGCCTGGGTTTCGGAACCGTTGTTGAAGCCGATATAGCCGATGAACTTGACGGACATTGCAGTGTCTCCTGAGCGAGTTGGGAAAGGTTCAGGTCGCGCCATGGGCGATGGCGTCGGCATAGCTGCCCTCCGGCGCGTCGACCCCGAGATGGCCGAGCAGACGCGAGCGCAGCGGCCTGACCGCGGCGGTACGCTCACCGCGGGCAGCGGCGATGCGCTCCTCGGCGACGATCCTGCCGCCGTCGAGGACCAGCACCCGGTCGGCCAGCGCAATCGCTTCGTCGACGTCGTGCGTCACCATCAGCACCGCCGGGCGATGCTTGCGCCACAGCGCCAGCACCAGCTGGTGCATCCTGATCCGGGTCAGCGCGTCGAGCGCGGCGAACGGCTCGTCGAGCAGCAGCAGCTCGGGTTCGCGGACCAGCGCGCGGGCCAGCGCGGTGCGCTGCGCCTCGCCGCCCGACAAGGTG
>NZ_CAHJXA010000325.1 GCF_903644135.1 Sphingomonas bacterium
CTCGCCGAGACGGGGACGTACAACGTCAACCGGCTGACCCAGCTGCAGCCGTCCCTGCAATTCTATTCGACCAACCCGCGCAACTCGGCCGCCAACATCCGCGGCCTCGGCGCGCCGTTCGGGCTGACCAACGACGGCATCGAGCAGGGCGTCGGCATCTATGTCGACCAGGTCTATAACGCGCGCATCGCCGCGGCGACCTTCGACTTCACCGATATCGAGCGGATCGAGGTGCTGCGCGGGCCGCAGGGGACGCTGTACGGCAAGAACACCACCGCCGGCGCGATCAACGTCATCTCGCGGGCACCAAGCTTCACGCCAGAGGCGCGGGTCGAGCTGACCGGCGGCAATTACGACTTCTTCCAGGGCAAGGCGTCGGTGTCCGGGCCTCTGGTCGCCGACACGCTGGCGCTGCGGCTGTCGGCCTCGATCACCACCCGGCGGGGGACGATCTACAATACCCGGTTGAACGAATATCAGAACAGCCAGGACAATCAGAGCGTGCGCGGCCAGCTGCTGTGGCACGCGACGCCGACGCTGGACCTGACGCTGTATGGCGACTTCAACCGCCAGAACCCCGATTGCTGCGTGCAATATTACGCCCGCGTCGGTGCGACGCAGCGGCCGACCAACCGCCAGTACGCCGCGCTGACCGCCGCGCAGAACTATGCGGTGCCGTCGACCAATTCGTTCGACCGGGTCACCGACCTCGACACCCAGCCGATCGCGCGGCAGAAGATCGGCGGCACCTCGCTGGTCGCCAATCTCGACCTTGGCGGCGCGACGGTGACGTCGGTCAGCGCGTACCGGTTCTGGGACTGGGTGCCTAATAGCGACCGCGACTATATCGGCCTGCCGGTCACCACCGTGTCGGCCAACACGTCGCAGCAGTACCAGGTCTCGCAGGAACTGCGGGTCGCCTCCAACGGCACGCGCAAGATCGACTATGTCGCTGGACTGTTCTATTTCCACCAGATCGTCGACGTGCAGGGGCTGCAGGTCCAGGGTCCGGCGGCGAGCAAATATCTGCTCGCACCCTCGACCAACCCCGCCGCGGACAGCAACAACCCGGCGGTGCTCAACGGCCTGACCCAAACGGTGACCAGCTCGTTGCACAACACCAGTGCGGCCGGTTTCGGCACGCTGACCTGGCATGTCACCGACGCCTTCTCGATCGCGCCCGGCATCCGCGTCAACTACGACAAGAAGGACGCCGGCTATGTCGCGGTCATCACCACCGGCACCGGCGCGACCCTCAACTGCTCGGCGGCTGCGCAGGCGAACACGGTTGTGAAGGATCAGTGCGGCGTCCTCGCGCCGCAGGCCTACACGCCGCACCTCAGCAAGTGGAACGTCTCGGGCGACGTCACCGCCGCCTATACGGTGACGCCCGACATCCATGCCTATGCCACCTATGCGCGCAGCTACAAGTCGGCGGGCGTCAACCTGTCGGGCCTGCCGCTCGACGGCAACAACGATCCGATCCTCGCGTCGGCGACGGTCAAGCCGGAGAAGGTCGACCATTATGAGCTGGGCCTCAAGACCCAATTGCTCGACCGCCGCGCGACGGTGAACCTCGCCGCCTTCTGGACCAACATCTTCGACTATCAGGCGACGGTGAACAACAGCCAGTATGCGGTGTTGCGCGGCTACCTGTCCAACGCGGGCCAGGTCCGCTCACGCGGCATCGAGGTGGATTCGGCATTCCGCCCGACGCGTGCGCTCAACGTCTATGCCAACGGCACCTACACCGACGCCAAATATGTCCGCTTCGTCGATGCGCCATGCCCGCCCGAGCTGTCCGGCGGCACCGCGCAGGCGCTGACCAACGGCGTACCGACCGGCACCACCAGCCCCGCCGGCACCGCGGGCGGCATCAGCCCGGCGTCGTGCAACATCTCCGGCCAGGTGCTGCCGGGCGTCTCGCGCTGGGCGGCGTCGTTCGGCGGCGAATACGACCTGCCGGCGCGGCTGGTCGGCAGCGACGGACAATTCTACCTGGGTTATGACGGCAGCTATCGGTCGCACTTCTCGTCCAACCCGTCGCTGTCGGCGTACACGAACGTGCGCGGCTACTCGCTCAGCGACTTCCGGCTCGGCTTCAAGACCGCGCGGTTCAACGCCTTCGCCTGGGTGCGCAACGCCTTCGATCGCAACTATTACGAGGTGCTGGCGACCCAGTCGGGCAGCACCGGGCTGGTGGTCGGGCAGCCCGGCGACCCGCGCACCGTCGGCGGCACCGTCTCCAAGTCGTTCTGACGCTCGTCCCGCTGGCATGGCGTCGCCGGGAGCGGTAGGCGCGGGGGCATGTCGCTGTTTCCCCTGCGCCGCCGCGGGCCCGCCCCGGACCATAGGTTGCCGGCGGGGTTGCGGGTCTATGCGATCGGCGACGTCCATGGCCGCGACGACTGCCTGAGCCAGGTCGAGCGGCAGATCGGCGACGACCTCGCCCGCCGGCCGGTGGCGGGGGAGGCGTTGGTGATCTTCCTCGGCGACTATGTCGACCGCGGCCCGGGCACGCCAAGGGTGATCGAGCAGCTGGCGACCCATCGCTTTGCCGGGCTGCCGGCGCGCTGCCTGCTCGGCAATCACGAGGATGCGCTGCTCCGGTTCCTTGCCGACCCGGTCGCGGGGGCGGCGTGGCTCCATTGGGGCGGGCGCGCGACGGTGGCGAGCTATGGCGTCGATGCCGGCGACGACGCGACCGTCGCCGATCCGCGCCGGCTGGCGATCGCGCTGGCCGAGGCGATGCCGGCGGCGCATCTCGCCTTCCTGCGCGATCTGAAGGTGACCATCGAGCTTGGCGGCTTCCTGTTCGTCCATGCCGGCATCCGTCCCGGCGTCGCACTCGACCGGCAACGGCGCGAGGACCTGTTGTGGATCCGCGAGCCGTTCCTCGCCAGCACGCGGCCGGGGCCGCATCGCGTCGTTCACGGCCACACCATCGCCGAGGCGGTCGAACTGCTGCCGCAGCGGATCGGGGTCGATACGGGTGCCTATGCCACCGGCCGGCTGAGCTGCGTCGTGATCGAGGGGACGACGGCCGAGGTGCTGGCGTAACCCGGCATTGCCGCGCGGCACGCCCGCCCGTAAGCCGCGCGGACCATGACGCTCTACACCCGTTTCGCCGCGCATCTCGACG
>NZ_CAHJXA010000326.1 GCF_903644135.1 Sphingomonas bacterium
ATCATCCGGTGTTCCTGGATCGTCGCCATCCGGCTGATGCGCTTGTTGTAGGTGAAGGCCTCGTCGTCGATCGCGATCAGGCAGACGACTTCGGTTTCCCCGCGCTCGCGCAGGATCTCGACGCGGAGGTGCCCGTCGAGCAGATGGAAACGCTCCCGGTCCTCGGCATCGCGCGCTACCGCCGGCGGCTCGATGATGCCGACCTCGGCGATCGACGCGGCGATCTGGCCGTACTTGACGGACTTGCGCACGGCCGTCGTGATCTCGCGCAGCGGCATGATCGCATCGAGCGGGACGCGAACGGTCGTCTCTTCAAACCCGAGCCGAACCGGAATGATCGGGCGCTTCGCGCTCATGCCGAAGCTCGTCCACCAAGGCGCGCCGCGATCTTCTCCGGCATCGTGTCGAGCTTCTCGGCCTGGATGATCGCCATGAGCGGGGCATCCTTGGACAGCCGCCGGAGCGCCTCAGTGATCAACATGAGACGATCCTTCGCCATGTTGGCACGCCGGATCATGTCGCGCTTGCGCTCGGCATCCTCCTGGTAGGCGCGCACCAGTGCCGTAGCCGACAGCTTTTCCGAGGGACGTGCCTCGCGGCTCGCCAGGCTCTTGCCGCGGCGGCGGCGAGCTTCCACCAGCCGCTTCGCCGCGAGCAGCTTGCGACCGCGCAGCAGGCCCTTTTCATACGCCGTTTGGAGCGCGCGCTGGACATTGTGGTCGTCGGCCTCGGCGATCTCGACCGCAACGCTGATCGGGATGGTGCGCGACTCCACCGAGCGCAGCAGGCGCTGCTCACCTTTCTCGATCAGGCATGCGACGCCATTCACATATTCGGCGGAGAGGCCGGTCTTGCGGGCGATCTCGGCGGCTGAATGCCCGCGCTCGCGCATGCCGCCGATATCCTGGAGCAGATCGAAGGCGTTGTGCTGGCGTCTCGCGCAATTCTCGACGAGGCTCGCGATCAGGCAATCCTCGGCATCGGCCGACACGACCAGGGCGGGCACCTCGACCTGTCCCAAGGCTTGATAGGCTTCGAGCCGACCCTGGCCGCAGACGAGATCATAGAATGGGCCTTCGGCCTCGATCCGCCGGGTGACTGTGATCGGTCGCTTCAGCCCGATCTGCGCAATATTCTCGGTTATCTCCTTGAACGTCTTCTTGTTGCGGCTGCGCGGGTTGACGACCGTGATCCGGTCGAGCGCGATCCATTCGATCCGCTGCGATGGGCGAGCGCCGCTCATGCTGCCGCGGGCCAAGGCTGCCGCGCCGCCATCGAATAGAATGTTTCCAGCGTTTCAAAGCGGTAGGCATCGAGCGACAGGCCGTTATATTCGGCGAGCCGCAGCACCGCGTCCTGCATGTCGAGCCGTGGCAGCAGATAGTAATCGCGCGGGCCGACGTTCTCGGCGTCCATGCGGATCGCGACGGTCAAATCGGGCTTCAGCGCCGTGTCGAGCCGCAGCTTCCACCGCAACGATCCCGCCGCTGTCTGAAAGCAGCGCACGACGACGATCGAGGCGGTGAACTCGCCGTTGATCGTCAGCAGGTCGGTCGTCGCGTCCTGCGTCACGCTGCCGCCGGCCGCGCGAATGCCGTCGATGACCTCGCCGACGATCGCCGGGTGGAGTTGCCGAAGCTTCCGGTTGGTTTCGAGGTAACGATAGTCGTGGCTGGGGGCGAAGCCGACCAGGGCATAAGCGCGCAACAGGCTGCCGAAGCGGCTACGATAGGCGCTGCTCGACGGCGCACTCTCGGCCTCGTCGATGATCAGGCCCGAGAGCGTACCGTGCCCGGCGAGGATCGCGCGCAGCCGGTCGAGCATCTGTTCACCCGTCAACCGTTCGGAGCGCGCGGCGATGATCGCCTGCGCCTTGTCGAACAGCTTCTTATCGACGATCGCGGCAAAGGCTCCGTCCGAGCGCACCCACTCCTGCGGCGCGTTGCGGACGTGACGCTGCTTCAACTTGAACGAGGTCTGCGCCCATACATTGTTGCCGATATACTTCTCGTTGATCAGCAGCTGGTGGACGGTGCCACGCGTCCACGGCCGCCCAAGATCAGTAACTAGGCCGCGCTGATTGAGCTCAGCGGCGATGTCGTGCTCCGACCGCTCCGCCTTGACGAACAGGCGGTAGACTTCGCGGACGATCTCAATCTCGTCCGGCGGGCCGGGAACGAGGATGATGCGGTCAGTGGCGATACTCTTCTGCTCGCCGCGACCGAGCTCACTTTTCGGTGACCCGCTCTGGTCGACCAGCAAGCGGCGCAAGCCGAACCCAGCCGCGCCTCCCTGGCGGAAGCCGAGGCGGATCAGGTTGGACTGGCCGGCGAAGACCTTGACCGAGAGCTCGCGGCTATACTCGCCAGCCATCGCCCGTTTGACGGTCTTGATGATCGACGAGCCGATGCTGCCGTCATTCCGAAACTGCTCGCTGGCATATTCGACCTTGATGCCGGCGCTGCGCAGGCGGAGTTCGTAGGTCGCCGCCTCGTCGGTGTCCTGGAAGCGGCCAAGCCTGCTGACGTCATAGACCAGCAGCGCCTGATAATCGGCACGTCCAGTCGCGACATCGTGAAGAACCTGCTGCAGCCCGGCACGACCGCCGAGGTTCAGCCCGCTCTTGCCTTCATCGGCGTAGGTCCTGACAATCTCATAGCCGTTGTCATCGGCGAACTTGGCAATCGCCACGACCTGGTTGTCGGTCGAGAATTGCTGATGCTCGGTCGACATGCGGACATATTGCGCCGCCCTGATCCTGGGCGGAGGCGCTGTGGCGTCTTCACCGTCTGCCCACTTTATCACCATCATCGGTCGAACATCGCCTCTGCAGCGCAAGTCGCTGCGCCATCGGTATAATTGGCAAAGGGCGGAAACATGTTTCCTAAAAGCGGCAGTAAAGTTCCGGGCGCCGATCGCCCGAAGGAAGACGAGTATCTGGCGGCGATCCGCGAGGCGCTACGCCAGGAGCTTGGCGGCCATGGCGGCGCTACCAAGACGATCATGCGGTGGACGGGGGCGTCGGATCGGACGGCGCGTAACTGGATGAGCGGGGCCGCCGGACCGAGCGGCTATCACCTGATCTGCCTCGCCCGCGAGTCGAACGCCGTGCTCGCGGCGATGCTGTCCATGAGCGGACGC
>NZ_CAHJXA010000327.1 GCF_903644135.1 Sphingomonas bacterium
CGGTGCCGGCGAAGCTCGCCTTGCACGCTCCCGTCGCCAGCGGCGGCAGCAGGGCCGCCTGCTGCGCCGCGTCGCCCGCAGCCAGCACCGCCTGCACCGCCAGCACCGCGGTCTCGAAGAATGGCACCGCGGCAAGGGTGCGGCCGGTCTCCTCCAGCACCAGCGCCATCTCCACCGCGCCCAGCCCCGCGCCGCCATGCGCCTCCGGCACCATCAGGCCGGCGAAACCCATCTCACCCGTCAGGCGATCCCACAGCGCCGCGTCGAAGCCGTTCGCGCTCTCGACGGCGACGCGTTGCGCGGCCGGCCCCGCCGCATCCGCCAGGAAGACGCTCGCGCCCTCCTGAATGGCGCGCTGGTCGGCGGTGAGGGCGAAATCCATCGCTCAGCCCGCGCCGTAGACCGGCTTGGCGGGCTCGCGCGACGCGACCAGCGCGCGCACGATCGCGTCCATCTCGTCCGCCTCGAAGCGCGCGCCCTTGTCGTGCGAGGGGCTGTCGGTCCAGCCCTGCGACAGGAACACCTGCCCGCCTTTCAGCTCGAACACCTGCCCGGTCACGCCGCGAGACTGGGCGGAGACGAGGTAGGCGACCAGCGGAGCCATGTTCTCCGGCGCGAACACGTCGAATGCGCCCTCCTCTGCCGCCATCGCGAACGCGCCGGTATCGGTCATGCGGGTCCGCGCATTGGGGGCGAGCGCGTTGGCGGTGACGCCGATCCGCGCCAGCTCCGCCGCCTGTACCAGCGTCAGCGCGGCGATGCCGCCCTTGGCGGTCGAATAGGCCGACTGGCCGACCGAGCCCTGCAGCCCCGCGCCGCTGGTCGTGTTGACGATGCGCGCGTCGACCGGCCGCCCTGCCTTGCTCTCGGCGCGCCAATATTCGGCGGCGTGGCGGCTGGTGCAGAAATGCCCGCGCAGGTGGACGCGGATCACCGCGTCCCATTCCTCGGGCGAGCAGGTGAAGAACATCCGGTCGCGCACGAAGCCGGCATTGTTGACCACCGCATCCAGCCGTCCGAAGCTGGCGATGGCGAGGTCGACCATGCGCTTGCCCGCGTCCCAGTCGGCGACGTCGTCGGTGTTGGCGACCGCCTCGCCGCCCGCCGCGCGGATCTCCTCGACGACCTGCTCGGCCGCGCCCTTGGTCGCACCGGCCTCGCCATGGGTGCCGACGCCAAGGTCGTTGACCACCAGCCTCGCACCCTCGGCAGCCAGGCCCAGCGCATAGGCCTTGCCGAGGCCGTTGCCGGCCCCGGTGACGATCGCGACGCGTCCCTCGCAGATGCCCATCACAGCCGCTCGATGATGGTGACGTTGGCCTGGCCGCCGCCTTCGCACATCGTCTGCAGCCCGTAGCGGCCGCCGGTCCGCTCCAAGGCACCCAGCAGCGTCGTCATCAGCCGTGCGCCGGTGGCGCCGATCGGATGGCCGAGAGCGATCGCGCCGCCCTGCACGTTGACCTTCTCGTGCGGCACGCCAAGCTCCTGCATCCACGCCATCGGCACCGAGGCGAACGCCTCGTTGCATTCGAACAGGTCGATATCGTCGATCGTCATGCCCGCCTTCCCCAAGGCATGGCGCGTCGCCGGGATCGGGCCGGTGAGCATCCACACCGGGTTGGCACCGCGCACCGACAGGTGGTGAATGCGCGCGCGCGGCGTCAGGCGTTGGTCCTTCACCGCCTGCTCGCTCGCGATCAGCAACGCCGCGGCGGCATCGCAATTCTGGCTGGCGACGCCGGCAGTGATCGTGCCGCCCTCGCGTACCGGCTTCAGCGTCGCCATGCCCTCCAGCGTCGACCCGGGCCGCACCGTCTCGTCGATGGCAAAGTCGCCGACCGGCGCGATCTCGTTCGCGAACCAGCCCTGGTCGATCGCCGCCTGCGCCCGCTGGTGCGAGGCGAGGCTGAACCGCTCCATCGCCTCGCGGCCGATCTGCCACTTGTCGGCGATCATCTCCGCCGACTTGATCTGGTCGACCTCCTCGTCGCCATAGCGCGCGTCCCAACCGGGCGAGCCGAGGAACGGGCTGTCGAAGCCATATTGCCGGCCGACGATCATCGCCGCCATGATCGGGATGCGGTTCATCGCCTGGCTGCCGCCGGCGACGACCAGGTCCTGGGTCCCGCTCATCACCCCCTGCGCGGCGAAGTGCACCGCCTGCTGCGACGATCCGCACTGGCGGTCGACGGTGACGCCCGGCACTTCCTCCGGCAGGCCCGCCACCAGCCAGGCAGTCCGGCCGATATCGCCCGCCTGCCCGCCGATCGTCTCGGTGCAGCCCCACACCACGTCGTCGACCGCGGCGGGATCAATGCCGGTCCGCGCCATCAGCGCACGGATCGGATGCGCCCCGAGATCGGCCGGGTGCAGGTGCGCCAGGCTACCCTTCTTGCGGCCGATCGGCGTGCGGATCGCGTCGACGATATAGGCTTCGGGCATTCAGGCGGCCTCTCGGGCGAAGAGCTGGTCGGGTCCGGCGGGGAAGCCGAACAGGCGCGCGGCGACCCGCGTGCGGTGGAAGCCGGGATCGCCCCAGGCGAAGGTCAGCGCGAGCGTCCGCTTCAGGAAGAAGTGGACGTCGACCTCCCACGAATAGCCCATCGCGCCGTGCACCTGGATCGACGCGCGCGCGGCGACATCGGCGGCTTCCAGCGCGGCCAGCTTGGCGTGGCTGACCCGAGCGCGGCTGAACGCGTCCTGCGCGCGAAGCGTGGCGGCGGCGGCCTGGACGACAGGGCGGGCGAACTCCACCGCTACCTGCGCGGAGGCGAGGTGGTGCTTCACCGCCTGATAGCTACCGATCGGCTTGCCGAACTGGGTCCGGTCCTTGGCATAGGCGACCGCAAGGTCGATCGAGCGCTGCGCGAGGCCAAGCCCCTGCGCCGCCGAGAACAGCGCCGCGCGATCGAGTGCCAGCGCCCACAGCGCCGGATCGGCGTCGAGCCGGGTCGCGGCGTTCCGGTCCCAGTCGACCCGGAACAGCCGGCGGAACGGGTCGGCGCTCTCGGCGCGGGTCAGCGTCAGCGCCGCGCGTTCGACCAGGTAAGTCGCGTCGTCGTGCCGCAGGATCACCGCGGCGGCGGTGTCGGCGTCGGCGACGAACGGATTGATCGGGTGCTGGATCGCGATCGTCGCG
>NZ_CAHJXA010000328.1 GCF_903644135.1 Sphingomonas bacterium
CGGCCTCGATGTCGGCAGCTTCCGTCAGGTCGCGGTCGAACGTCGTCTCCGAGCCGGAGGACTTCCGCTGGCGGTTCGGGTTCACGGGACGATGATCCTCGGCTCGCGCGATCGCGTGGTACCAACCGGCAGCGCTACCGAAATGCTGCTCGAGAAAGGCGAGCGGCTTGGCACGGAGATCGGCGCCGGTTTCGATGCCGAGCCGCTTCATCTTTGCCGCAGTCACCGGGCCGACGCCGTGGAAGCGCGCGACCGCCAGCGTCTCGACCCAGGTCGCACCCATGTCCGGCGTGACCGCGAACTGGCCGTTCGGCTTGCGCTGGTCAGACGCGAGCTTGGCCAGGAACTTGTTGTAGGAAATGCCGGCCGAGGCGGTGAGGCCGGTCTCTTCCAGGATGCGCGCCCGGATCGCCTTGGCCGTTGCCCAGGCGGTCGGTAGCCCGGCGCGATTGTCGGTCACATCGAGATAGGCTTCGTCGAGCGACAGCGGCTGGGTGAGCGAGGTAAACTCGGCGAAGATGGCGTGGATCTGGCGCGACACCGTCTTGTAGACATCGAACCGCGGCGGCACGAACCTGAGCTCGGGACAGCGGCGGAGCGCGGTGACCGAGGGAAGCGCAGAGCGCACGCCGAACGCCCGCGCCTCATAGCTCGCCGCCGCGACCACGCCGCGCGCGGCGGCATAGCCAACCGCGACCGGACGACCGCGCAGCGCAGGGTCGTCGCGTTGCTCTACCGACGCGAAGAATGCGTCCATGTCGACATGGATGATCTTGCGAGTCGATCCGCTTTCCATCGGTGCAGCCCTAGCAGTGATAGAACGGATGAGGAACGTTCTAAAAAGCTATCGCGGCGCGACTTGCAAAAACCAAGCTCGGATAATTGTTCAGCGCGAGCCGGCGAAGGTATCTGAGCTGGCGGCGGGTGCGCTACACGTGCCGGCCAACATCGACGGCGGTGGGTTGCAGCGGTTGGCGGCGGACAGGCGAGCAGCCGCTGGACGAGTGTTTAAGCGCGCTGATTGGAGCGCGCCGTTGATCGGGCGGCGTTCGCGTTCATTCCCGACACCGCGGCGGGTCGGCACGCGGGCGCCCAACGTTTCCCACGTACGGGCCGCCACGCCCTCGATGAGCGAGACGTCCTCGGCCGATCAATTCCTCGGCTCGCGGGTGTTGACATAGAACGAGGCGCGGAACCGATCCTCGCCGCCGGGGGCCTGTGGTCGCTCGAAGAAGATGAAGTGGTCGAACGTGGAAACCCCACGGTAGGCCGGCGAATACGTCTCGATATTCAGACTTGGTCGACTCTTGAGATTTGGGGCTCTGGTTTCCCGTTCCATGTGAGCCTCCAGACTTTCCCTTGGGCGACGGATTGAACTGCGTGCGGCCACAAAGCGGCGACGCACGTGCCACTGGGGCAACGCACGGAGGGATAGATGACGCCATTGAGGCCGGCGGCTCTTGCGGCATTCGCCATGGCATTCCCTGCGGCGTAACCCCGCGTCTCATCGGGATCGAGCGCTTGGTGATCGGGACGCTGCCGGAGGTCCAAGAACTCGCCAGCCAGGCTGGCGTGCATCTCCGCATAGTCGACGACCGCGTTGAAGTCACCGGCATCCGCCAAAGCCTGCGTCAGGTGGTATGCGACCTCGGCGACACTAGTCTCGACTTCAAGCGCGGCGTACCACGCCCCGCGATCGGGTCCATTGAAGCGGCTTAGCGCCCGCGGCTTGGCGTATGCGAAGCTCGCGTTGATGAAGCGGGCATGGGCGACGCCATGCACCAGTTCGTTGGCGGGCAGCCCAGCGATACCGCGCGTCTCAGCCGTCAGGCGGCGGCTGGTCGCTCCCTCAATCTCGGCAAGGGCGGCAAGATCGTCTCCGTCGACAAGCTCCGCAAGCACCGAATCCCTCAGCCTCGCCGTCGTGACGAGCCGGACCGTGTGCGGGAACGCTTCCCGCACGACGGGCACGCCATCGATCATCAAGATCAGAGGCCGCCGCGCAGCGCATCGACATATTGGCGCGTCTCGAGCATCCGCGGGATCCCGCCCTCGATCATCGCCACGATCGGCGTGAGCCGCTCGAAGACAGGGCCTCGGTTCGCGAGCCTGGGCCAGCGATCGGCCATCGAGTCCGCAAATAGGAGGTGCAGCCCCTTGAACACCCCGACCAGCGCCGAGATACGGGTCAGCTGATCCTGGCTCAGCTCGCCGTCCCAGCGGCCGGCCTTAATTCTATCCCAGGTGCTCAGCGAAACGCCGAGCAGCGCGGCGGCTTCGGCGTTGCCAAGCTCCCATCGTTCGGCCAGCTTGCGAAAGGCTCGCGCCGCGGCGCCTGACAGGCGGCTCCGATCCTGCTCGCTCGAGAATGTTTGAAGCTCACCGGCTACCGCAGCGCCCGGCTGATCAATCTGGGCTGGATGGGCCATATCGCGTCTCCTGATGAGGAGATATGCGTCATGTGACGAGTTGTCAAGCTGAGCGGGATCGTTTGCTCCATTCGGCCAGCGAGTGGAAGCTCATGCGGCCTTCTGCAGATCGGCGATCTTCTGAAACTCGGCAAGAATGTCGGCATGGTGCCGCGCCAGATGGCGCACGATGCGTGCGTTGCCGAGTAGACTGCCGACATAGCCCGTCGCCAGGACGAGATCGAGATGGTCAGAGCCATAGCCCTGTTCGATGTGCTTCAGCTCCCGGTCGAGGTTCTCGGACTCACGCTGCATCGTCGCGATCTGCTCTTCCGACAGACCGCGCTGGCGGCGCTCCTTGCCTTCGACGAGCTGGTCGGCCGGCGTCGCGGCCACCAGCGACTTGGCGTATGCGATCGAATAGCGGTTCATCGTGATCATCGCCTGCGCGGCCTCGATCTGCCGGACAGGCTTGAGGAAGCGCAGCTCGGTGAAGACGTTGAGCGGCACGTGCTTGTCGCGCAGTAGATCGGCCACCTCGGGGCAAATGCCGACGAGAAGATTGCGCTTCATGCGGATGTTCTGGATGTTGACGTTCAGCGCTCGCGCGAGCCGTTCCTCCGACACGCCCTTCTTGACGGCATTCAGAATCATCCGGTGTTCCTGGATCGTCGCCATCCGGCTGATGCGCTTGTTGTAGGTGAAGGCCTCGTCGTCGATCGCGAT
>NZ_CAHJXA010000329.1 GCF_903644135.1 Sphingomonas bacterium
CCGGCGCGCACCGCCGTCCCCGCGCGCGAGGTCGCCGGCACCACCGACCTCGCCGTCGTCGACCGCCAGGGCAATGCCGTCGACGTGACGACCACCGTCGAGGGGGTGTTCGGCTCCGGCCTGTCGGTCGACGGCGTCATCCTCAACAACCAGCTTACCGACTTCGATATCGTCCCCGGCAAGGGGGGCTATCTCGTCGCCAACCGGGTCGAGGGCGGCAAGCGGCCGCGCTCGTCGATGGCACCGACGATCGTCTACGATCCCGACGGTAGGGTCCGCCTCGCGATCGGCGCGGCGGGCGGATCGACGATCATCGCCCAGGTCGCGAAGGCGATCATGGGCGTGATCGACTTCAAGATGAGCGCGCAGGACGCGATCGCCGCCGGCCTGGTCTTCGCCCCCGGGCCGGTGATCGTCGAGCAGGGCACCGAGCGCGAGGCGATGGTGCCGGCGATGCGCGCGCTGGGCGACCAGGTGCAGGTCGCGCAGCTTGGCCTCAAGGCCAACGCGATCGAGCGCAAGGGCGACCACTGGGTCGGCGCGGCCGATCCGCGCAGCGAGGGCGTCGCGATCGGCGAGGACGGCAGCGTGACCAGTATTACCCGCGCCGCCGATCCGATGAGCCGCCCCTCCGAATAGCCGCCCACGCAACAACGACCGCGCCGATGCAACGGCGCGGCAGGAGAGTCGATGCGCACGCTGGAGCAAGTCCCCAACCTGGTCGCGATGTTCTTTGCGCGGGCGGCGGAGCGGGGCGAGCGGCCGTTCCTGTGGCACAGGGCCGGCGGCAGCTGGCAGGCGACCGGCTGGACGGAGGCGGCGCGGCAGGTCGCCAGCCTTGCCGCCGGGCTGCGGGCACTCGGCCTCGCGCCGGGCGACCGGGTTATGCTGGTCGGCGAGAACCGCCCCGAATGGTGCATCAGCGACCTGGCGATCATGGCGGCGGGCTGCGTGACGGTGCCGACCTATGTCACCAATACCGAGCGCGACCACCGCCACGTCATCGAGGATAGCGGCGCGTCGGCGATCATCGTCTCCACCGCGAAGCTGGCGCGCACGCTGCTGCCCGCGGCGATCGGCACCGGCAGGACCATCGCCATCATCGGCATCGACGCGATGCCGGCGCAGGCCGACGGCCCTGACGTCCATGACTGGCGCGGGCTGATCGCCGCCCACCCCGCCGAACCCGCGGAGTGCGCAGCCGCCGCCAGCCTTGGTCGCGGCGACCCGGCGTGCATCATCTATACCAGCGGCACCGGCGGCGCGCCGCGCGGCGTCGTCCAGCATCACGGCGCGATCCTCCACAACCTCGCCGGTGCCGGCGCGATCGTCATCGAGGATATCAGCGGCAACGATGAGAACGTGTTCCTGTCGATACTGCCGCTCAGCCACGCCTATGAGCACACGGCGGGCCAGTTCCTCCCGATCGGGCTAGGCAGCCAGATCTATTATGCCGATGGGCTGGAGAAGCTCGCCGCCACCATCGAGGAAGTGCGGCCGACGCTGATGGTTGTGGTGCCGCGGCTGTGCGAGGTGCTGCGGACGCGGATCGTCAAGGCGATCGACAAGCAGGGCGGCCTGCCCGCGCGGCTGCTGGCGAGCGCGCTCGATCTCGGCGCAAAGGTCGATGAGGGTCGCCTGTCGTGGCGCGACTGGCCCAAGCGCCTGCTGGTCGGTGCCGTCCTCAAGCCGCGCATCGCCAAGCGATTCGGCGGCCGGCTCAACGGGATGGTGTGCGGCGGCGCGCCGCTCAACCCCGAGGTCGGCAGATTCTTCCAGTCGCTCGGCATCACCCTGCTCCAGGGCTATGGCCAGACCGAGACCGGCCCGGTGATCGCGTGCAACCGGCCCGCGGCGGGCATCGCCATGGACACGGTCGGGCCGCCGCTGATGGATACCGAGGTGCGGATCGCCGACGACGGCGAGATCCTGGTACGCGGCGAGTTGGTGATGCACGGCTATTGGCGCAACGAGGCGGAGACCGCGCGGGTGCTCCGCGATGGCTGGCTTCACACCGGCGACATCGGCGCGTTCGATGCGGCCGGGCGGCTGCGGATCACCGATCGCAAGAAGGACCTCCTCGTCAACGACAAGGGCGAGAACGTCGCGCCGCAGAAGGTCGAGGGGATGCTGACGCTCCAGCCCGAGATCGCGCAGGCGATGATCGCCGGCGACCGGCGGCCCTATATGGTGGCACTTCTGGTGCCCGACCCGGAGTGGGAGGCGGCGCACGCTGGAACCGATCCGGCGGCGCGGCAGGCCGGCCTGGCGGCGGCGGTCGATCGGGTCAACAAGGAGCTGTCGGTGACCGAGCGGGTGCGCCGCTTCATCCTGGCGGACGAGCCGTTCACCATCGCCAACCAGCAGATGACGCCGTCGCTCAAGATCCGGCGGCACATCCTGCGCGAGGTCTATGGCGAGCGGCTGGACGCGCTGTACCGCAGCTAGGGCGCGACGGCCTTCGGTGCCACCGCCATCGTCCAGTCGCGGCCGGGCTGCAGATACTTGGCCGCCACCACCTGCAGGCTTGCCGGGGTCGTGCCGAACAGGTCGTCGGGCAGCGAGCGGGTCGCGGCGAAGCGGGCCGGGTCGAACGAGGCCCCGCCCAGCTGCCGCAGCCAGAACAGGTTGCCGGTCGAGGCGCGCAGGAACTGCTCCTTCATCGGTCCGAGCAGGCGTTTCAGCTCGTCGTCGCCGACCGGGTTCGCGATCAGATCGGCGGCGATCGATCGCGCCAGGGTGAAAAAGAACGCCGTCTTGTCGGGCGGCACCTGGCCGATCGCGATGAAGCGGCCGATGCCGCCGCCGCCGACCGGCCACTGGCTGGCGACGCTGGGGCTGTAGCTCGCTCCCGCCGCGTTGCGCAGCTTGTCGAACAGGCGGTCGGTGAAGATCTGCGCCAGCACGTCGAGCTGGCGGGCATCGCGGATCTCGGCCGCACCGCTGCCGGTCGGCCAGGCGATGATCGCTGCCGCCTGGTTGGCGGGACCGTCATGGCGGCGAATTACCGGCGCGTCGTTGTGCGCGGGGAAGCCGGAAGGCACCGCCGCCGTCGCGGCCAGCACCCCCCCGGCGAGCGCCGCCCACGCGAGCCGCGTCACGGGCCGACGTACCGATACC
>NZ_CAHJXA010000330.1 GCF_903644135.1 Sphingomonas bacterium
CCGATCGTCGACCTCTCGCTCGGTCGGGTGACAGGCGCCGAGGCGCTCATCCGCTGGCAGCATCCCGAGCGTGGCATGGTGCCACCCCTGCAGTTCATCGGCGTCGCCGAGCAATCCGGCCTCATCGATCCGATCGGCCTCTGGGTGATGCGGCAGGCCTGTCGGCAAGTGAAAGACTGGGCCGATGCGGGCCTTCCCGGCATGAAGATCGCCGTCAATCTCTCCGCGCGGCAGTTCCTGGATCCCGGTCTGATCGACTCCATTCGCGAGGCGCTCGGCAATGCCGGCATTGCCGCGAACCAGCTCGAAATCGAGCTGACAGAGACGGCTGCCATGGCGGATGCGGCTCATACGAGCGCGGTCTTCGGCAAACTGCGCGATCTTGGAGTTCGCATCGCGATCGACGATTTCGGCACCGGTTATGCCAGCATGAGCTACCTGCGCAAGCTTCCTTTCGACAAGCTCAAGATCGATCGGGAATTCGTGTCGAATGTGCAGTCGACGCGGGACAGCCAAGCCATCTGCGGCGCCCTGGTGACGCTCGCCAACGGCCTCGGCTGGAGCCCCGACGGCGGCACGATGTACTTCTCCGACACGCACGCCGGCACAATCTGGGCCTACGACTACGACATCGCCACCGGCGCGATCGCCGACCGCCGCGCCTTCGCGACCGTGCCTGTGGAGGAGGGCGTGCCCGACGGACTGACGGTCGATGCCGCCGGCAGGGTCGTCGTGGCGATCTGGCGCGGCGGTCGGCTCGACGTCCACGCGCCCAACGGCGCCCGCGAGGCGTCGATCCCGGTGCCGGTCCGCAACCCGACCAGCTGCGCCTTCGGCGACGCTGACCTGCGAACGCTCTACGTCACGACCATGCCCTCGTCCGGCGAGGACGATCCGCGCTCGGGTTCGCTGTTCGCCACCACGATGGACGTGCCCGGTCTCGCCGGGGTGCCGATGGACCCGACCTTGTAAGGAGCATCGGTGCCGCGCATTGACATCGGATCGCCGGGACGGATCATGGAGCCATGCTGAGAGCAACCCTCGTCCTCGCCTCCACCCTCGCCATGCTGCCAGGCGCGGCGTCGGCCAAGACCTTCAAGCTGGGCGCCGATCCCAAGGTCGCCACCGTGACGCTTCCGGACGCCTGGGATGGCGACGAAGCCGATGGGCAGCTCGAGGCCCTGTCGCCGGACAAGACGATCTACCTGTCCGCCACCGCCGTGGACGCCGCCGACGTCAAGGCCGCTGGGCAGGAGGTCTCCAAAGTTCTGGCGGAAAACAAGATCGAGCTAAAGGGAGATAGCCGGAAGGTCGCGGCGCTGACCGTCGCCGGCATGTCCGGCGCCGCGATCTCCTGGGACGCCAAGGACGCCGACGGTCCGACGCAGGTGCACCTCGTCACCCTCAAGACCCCGTCCGGCGGAGCGTTGGTGGTCTTGCGTTGGGGCGACGCCGACGCCGAGAAGGACCATGCCGCCGAGATCGATGCCATCGTGAAGAGCGTGGCGGCGGCGAAGTAGGCGCCGCGATCTGACGCGAGCCGGTCGGTTCCGGCCGCAAGCCTCCGCACCGAGCTCAACGTCTTGACGTGGGTCGGGAATCATCGCTTCTACGGCCAATCTTTGTTCTGCGGCTTCGGAGCCGATCTCATGTCCAAGACGCTGCTCGCCGCCGTCATCCTCTGCGCCGGCTGGACGGCGTCCGCGGATGCCAAGGCGTTCAAGATAGGCGAGGATGTCGCCTGGATCTCGATACCAGACACCTGGGAGCCCGAGACGTTCGACAATGGCGTCGAGGGGACCTCGCCGGACAGGGAGACCTATGTCGCCGCCGAGATCGTCGACGGCGACACGCTCGCCGACGCGAGCAAGGACGAAGAGAAGTTCTTCAAGAAAATGAAGATCAAGATCAAGGAGGACACCTTCAAGCAGAAGAAGATCCAGATGAGCGGCCTTGACGCCGACGACCTGCAGTGGGAGGCGACCGATGCCGACGGTCCGACCCACGTCAGCGTCACGCTGGTCAAGATCGCGGAGAAGAAGCTCCTGATGATGACTTACTGGGGCAGCGAGGCCGGCGAGAAGACCAACGGCGCCGAACTCAACGCGATCTCCGAGAGCATAAAGCCGATCCGTTAGGGTCGATGTCTCGCGTTCGTCCGGCGATCCCGGCATCCGTCTTCGGCGAAGGTCGCAGGCCGTAGTTCCCAAACTCGCCGCAATGCGGTAGAGCGTGCCGCAACGCGGCATGTGCCCGATGCGCGTGCCCCTCTCCAATCCCCGGCCCGTCCCATGAAGCTGCGAAACATCGCCATCATCGCTCACGTCGATCATGGCAAGACGACCCTCGTCGACTGCCTGCTGCGCCAGTCCGGCGCCTTCCGTGACAACCAGCGCGTCGCCGAGCGCGTGATGGACTCGAACGATCTCGAGAAGGAGCGCGGCATCACCATCATGGCGAAGGCCACGTCCATCGCCTGGCAGGACACCCGCATCAACATCGTCGACACCCCCGGCCACGCAGATTTCGGCGGCGAGGTCGAGCGCATCCTGTCGATGGTCGACGGCGCCATCGTGCTGGTCGACGCTGCCGAGGGCCCGATGCCGCAGACTAAATTCGTGGTCGGCAAGGCGCTGAAGATCGGCCTCAAGCCGATCGTCGCCATCAACAAGGTCGACAAGCCCGACGCCCGCGTCCAGGAAGTCGTGAACGAGGTGTTCGACCTCTTCGCCGCGCTCGACGCCACCGACGAGCAGCTCGACTTCCCGATCCTCTACGGCTCCGCCAAGCAGGGCTGGATGGCGATGGCGCCCGAGGGTCCGCAGGACGGCATGGGTCCGCTGTTCGACCTCGTCGTCAAGCACGTGCCGGAGCCGACCATCGAGGAGGGCGGCTTCCGCATGCTCGGCACGCTGCTCGATGCCAACCCCTACCTCGGCCGCATCGTCACCGGGCGCATCTTCGCCGGCTCGGTCAAGCCGAACCAGTCGGTCAAAGTGCTCTCGCGCGACGGCAAGATCGTCGAGCAGGGCAGGGTGTCGAAGATCCTCGCCTTCCGCGGCATCGAGCGCA
>NZ_CAHJXA010000331.1 GCF_903644135.1 Sphingomonas bacterium
GGGTTAGGTTGAGATGATTGCTGCCCTCACCCTTCCGCCGCCTCCGGCGGCTCCCTCCCTCTCCCGTCGGGAGAGGGAATGACGGTTGCCCCTGCGCTTTCGCCCGAGTACCCCAGCGTTCATGACGGCCCCCCAGTTCAAGCGCATCCTTCTCAAGCTGTCGGGCGAGGTGTTGATGGGGGAAGGCGGCCTCGCCATCGACCCCGCCGTAACCGCTCGCGTCGCGCAGGAGATCGCCGATGTCCGCGCGCAGGGCTATGAGCTGTGCATCGTCGTCGGCGGCGGCAACATCTTCCGCGGGCTCTCGGCGGCGGCCAAGGGGATCGAGCGCGCGACCGCCGATTACATGGGGATGCTGGCCACGGTGATGAACGCGCTGGCGGTGCAGAACGCGCTGGAGCAGATCGGTGTCGACACGCGCGTCCAGTCGGCGATCACCATGCCGGCGGTGTGCGAGCCGTTCGTCCGCCGTCGTGCCGAGCGCCACCTCGAAAAGGGCCGCGTGGTGATCTTCGCCGCCGGCGTCGGCAGCCCGTTCTTCACCACCGACAGCGGCGCCGCATTGCGCGCCGCCGAGATGAAGTGCGATGCGCTGTTCAAGGGTACCAGCGTCGACGGCGTCTACGACGCAGATCCCAAGAAGGTGCCGACTGCAACCCGCTACGACACCGTCACCTTCAGCCGGGTACTGTCCGACGACCTCAAGGTCATGGACGCCTCGGCCGTGGCCTTGTGCCGCGACAACGACATTCCGATCGTCGTCTTCAACATCCGCGAGCATGGCAATTTCGCCGCCGTTCTCGCCGGCGATGGCATATCGACGATCGTGCAGACCGCCAATCAGAGTGGAGAGATGGCCGATGCCCGCCTATGACAAACCCGACCTCGAACGCCGCATGGCAGGTTCGGTCGAAGCGCTGAAGAGCGACCTTGCCGGCCTTCGGACCGGCCGCGCCTCGACGGCGCTGCTCGATCCGGTGACGGTCGAGGTCTATGGCAGCCACATGCCGCTCAACCAGGTGGCGACGGTATCCGTGCCGGAGCCGCGGATGCTGTCGGTGCAGGTGTGGGACAAGCAGAATGTCGGCCCGGTGGAAAAGGCGATCCGCTCGGCCGGGCTGGGGCTCAATCCGATCAACGACGGCAACACGCTGCGCCTGCCGATCCCCGACCTGACCGAAGAGCGGCGCAAGGACCTCGCCAAGCTTGCCGGCAAATATGCCGAGACGGCGCGCATCGCCGCGCGCAACGTCCGCCGCGACGGGATGGACAGCCTGAAGGTCGACGAGAAGAAGAACGTGTTCGGCGAGGATGAGCGCAAGCGCCACGAGACCGAGCTGCAGAAGCTGACCGACAAGACCATCGCCGACATCGACGCGGCCGCGGCGGCGAAGGAAAAGGAAATCCTCGGCAAGTGAGCGGTCTGGCCGCCCAGGCCACGACGCTCGCCGCCGTGCCGGGCGGCGACGCCGTGCCGCGTCATGTCGCGATCATCATGGACGGCAACGGCCGTTGGGCCAAGGCGCGCCACCTGCCGCGCTTTGCCGGGCACAAGGCGGGGGTGGAGGCGGTGCGCCGAGTCACCCGCGCCGCTCGCGCTTTGGGCATAGAGGCGTTGACCCTGTACGCGTTCAGCAGCGAGAACTGGCGGCGTCCCGAGGCGGAAATCGGCGACCTGATGGGGCTGCTGCGCCTGTTCATCTGCTCCGACATCGATGAGATGGTGCGCGAAAATGTGCGGCTGCGAGTGATCGGCGATCATGGCCGGTTCGCGCCCGATCTGGTCAAGCTGGTCGACGATGCGGTCGCGCGCACCGCCCGCAACAGCGGGCCGCTGCTGGTGATCGCGTTGAACTACGGCGCGCAGACCGAGCTGGCGGCGGTGGCGCGGCGGTTGGCCGAGGAGGCGCAGGCCGGGCAGCTCGACCCGGCGACGATCGACTGCGATCTGATCGAGCGCCGGCTCGACACCGACGGCCTGCCGCCGCTCGACCTGCTGATCCGCACCTCGGGCGAGCAGCGGCTGTCGAACTTCCTGCTGTGGCAGGCCGCCTATGCCGAGTTGTTATTCGTGGAGACGCTGTGGCCCGACTTCGACGCGGCGGCGCTGGCGGCGGCGGTGGCGGCGTTCGGCCAGCGCCAGCGTCGGTATGGCGGATTGTGAGCGATCGTTCCAACCGGTCCGAGCTGGTGCTGCGCGTCGTCACCGGTGCCGCGCTGATCGCGATCGCGATGGTTGCGCTGGCGCTCGGCGGGATCGTCTTCTGGCTGCTGGCGACGTTGGTCGGATTATTGATGATGGCCGAATGGGCCGACCTCAACGGCATCTCGCTCCGCCACAAGCGGTTGGCGCTCTACAGCCTGTTCGTCCCGCTGGCGCTGATGTCGCCGCTGGGGGCGGGGCCTGGGTTCCTGTCGCTTGGGCTGCTGGCGGGAGCGGCGTTCTTCATCGTCATCATCACTAACCGGCGCGAGCTGGCGCTCGGCACTCTCTATTGCGGGTTACCGGTGCTGGCGTTGCTGCTGATCCGGCGGCAGCACGCGGCGGGGCCGGACCTTTCCACCTATCCCGGCGTGATCTACGCGCTGTGGGCGCTTGCCTTGGTGTGGGCGACCGACATCGGAGCCTACTTCGCGGGGCGTACGATCGGCGGGCCCAAGCTGGCCCCGCGCGTTAGTCCCAACAAGACCTGGGCAGGGCTGGTGGGGGGCGTCGCGCTGGCGTCGTCGCTGGCGATCGGGATGCAATATCGGTACGGCTTGCCAGTGCGGCTGACCCTCGCGACGCCGGTATTGGCGGTGCTGGCGCAGGGCGGCGACCTGTACGAGAGCTGGCTCAAGCGCCGCGCCGGCGTCAAGGATAGCGGCAGGCTGATCCCCGGCCATGGCGGCGTCCTCGACCGGCTCGACGGGCTGGTGCCGGTCGCGCCGGTCGCTGCCTTCCTCGTGGTGCTGCCGCACTTCTATCCATGAGTCGCAGCGTTACCATCCTTGGTGCGACCGGCTCGGTCGGCACCTCGACGCTCGACCTG
>NZ_CAHJXA010000332.1 GCF_903644135.1 Sphingomonas bacterium
GAGAACGGCTCCAACGCCTTCGTCGTCGCGCCCAAGCGGTCGAGCGACGGCGCGACGCGGCTGGTCTCCAACGCGCATCAGCCGTGGCGCGGCGGCGTCGCCTGGTACGAGCTGGTGGTGCATTCGGGGACCGGCTGGAACTTCGCCGGCGCGACCTTCCCCGGCGCGCCCTATCCGCTGCTCGGCCATGGCGTGTCGCTCGGCTGGACCAACACCGTCGACCGGCCCGACCTGACCGACGTCTACAAGCTGGTGCTGAACCCGGCGGGCGACGCCTATCGCTACGATGGCGTGTGGCGGCCGCTGGAAAAGCACCGCGTCTGGCTGCGGGTCAGATTGTGGGGGCCGTTCGTGCTGCCGGTGCCCAAGACGGTGTACCGCGCGGTGCAGGGCCCGGTGGTGGAGAACAAGGACGGCGCTTATGCGATCCGCTACGCCGGTGCCGACCAGATGCGGATGGTCGAGGAATATTATCGGCTGAGCCGCGCCCGCGACTGGCGCGAGTGGAGCGCGGCGCTGGCGATGCAGGGGGTGCCGGCGACCAACTTCCTCTACGCCGACGCCACCGGGCGGATCGCGCACATCTACAACGCCGCCTTCCCCAACCGGAAGCCGGGTTTCGACTATGCGCGCCTGCTGCCCGGCGACACCAGCGCCGATTACCAGCCGGGGACGGTGCCGTGGGCACAGGTGCCGCAGCATGTCGACCCGGCGTCGGGCTTCCTCGCCAACGCCAACAATTCGCCGTTCCTGGCGGCGGGGCCGGGGTCGGAGCTCGACCCCAAGGCCTATTCGCCGCTGCTCGGCATCGAAACCGACACCACCAACCGCGGCACGCGCGCGGTCGAGCTGATGAGCGCCAACCCGAAGATCAGCCAGGCCGGGCTGGAGGCGATCAAGTATGACACCGGCGTCAGTCGCCACGGCTGGGCGGCGCTTTGGTTCGCCGACCTGGCGCGCGCCGACGCGCGCGGCGACCAGCGGATCGCGGCGGCGCAGGCGCTGCTGACGAAGTGGAACTGGGATTTCGACGGCCGGCATCCGGGGCAGGCGTTCGCCGCGCTGCTGATGCGCACCGGGCAGAAGTTCCACTACCAGCGCCAGGCGGAGATCGACCCGCGCCAGGCGCTGGACGAGGCGTCGGCCTATCTGATGCGCGCGTTCCACCGGCTCGACCCGCCGCTCGGCGACATGCTGCGGCTGCGGCAGGGGAAGGTCGACCTGCCGCTCGACGGCGCCCCCGACGTGCTGCGCGCGTCGGGCGCGTGGGACGAGGGCGCGGATGGCCGGCTTGCGGTGAAGCATGGCGACAGCTTCGTCATGTTCATGGCCTGGGACCGCCAGGGGCGGGTGTCGTCGCGTTCGGCGCAGCCGTTCGGGGCGGCGACGACGCGGCCTGACTCGCCGCATTATGCCGACCAGGCGGCGCTGTTCGCCAGCCACCGGACCAAGCCGGTGTTCTTCGGGCCATCGGCACTCCGGGCCAATCTGGAGCGGGTCTATCGTCCGTGACCGCCGCCGCTTGACTTGGCATCAGCGCGGGCAGAGGGCGCGGCATCGCTATGCGGAGAGACGATGATGGCCGGTGTCGACGGAAGCTATAATTGCGTGGTGAAGTCGCCGCTCGGGGATCAGAAGACGGTGCTGACCGTCAAGAGCGACGGTGCCCGCTTCTCCGGCACCAACGCCGGCGCGATGGGGTCGATGGACGTCGCTGGCGATGTCGCTGGGACGACGCTCAGCTGGAAGATGCACCTGACTCTGCCGATGACGATGACGCTGGACTGCGAGGCGACGATCGACGGCGACACGCTGACCGGCAAGGTCGGCGCGGGTGCGTTCGGCAGCTTCCCGATGTCGGGCACGCGCACCGCGTAAGCGCCGCTCAGCGCTCGACCAGCGTCACATGCCCCATCTTGCGGCCCGGCCGCGCGGCACCCTTGCCATACAGGTGAAGGTGCGCGCCGGGCGTGGTCAGCGCCCAGCTGCCGTCGTCGTCGCCGATCAGATTGTCCATTCTCGCCCGCGCGCCGGTCAGCGCGGGCGAGCCGAGCGGCAGGCCGCAGATCGCGCGAACATGGTTCTCGAATTGCGAGCATTGCGCGCCCTCGATCGTCCAATGTCCTGAATTGTGGACTCGGGGCGCCATCTCGTTGAACACCGGGCCGTCCGCGCCGACGAAGAACTCGCAGGC
Source organism: Sphingomonas bacterium (assembly GCF_903644135.1). Classification (GTDB taxonomy): domain Bacteria; phylum Pseudomonadota; class Alphaproteobacteria; order Sphingomonadales; family Sphingomonadaceae; genus Sphingomonas. The sequence continues at coordinate 2,195 of NZ_CAHJXA010000332.1, forward strand.
AAGGACGCCGACATACTCGAGCGTCGCCGCGATCCGGCAGGCGAGGGCGGTCGCCTCCTCGGCCTGGGCCAGCACCTCCGGCGGGGCGGGGACGGTCGAGGTGCGCAGGATCGCGTCGCGGTGGACGTTGTGCGGCGGCGGGTAATGGACGGTCGCGCCGTCGATGCCGCGGGCGATGACGATCGAGAATTCGTGGCTGAACGGTACGAACGCCTCCAGCACCGCCGGTCCGCCGATCACTGCCCAGGCGGCATCGGCGTCGGCGGGGGTGTCGATCCTGACCTGCCCCTTGCCGTCATAGCCGAAGCGCGCTGTCTTCAGCACCGCGGGCGTACCGACCGTCGCCAGCGCCGTCGTCAGCGTCTCGCGGCTGTCGACCGGGGCCCAGCGGGCTGGGCGACCGCCGACCTGCTCGACGAAGCGCTTCTCGGCGACCCGCTCCTGCGCGATCCGCAGCGCGGCTGGGGCGGGGTGGACCGGGACCCGCTCCGCCAGCCACTCGACCGGACTGACCGCGACGTTCTCGAACTCATAGGTGACAACGTCGCAGGCGGCGGCGAAGTCGGCGAGGACGATGCGGTTATGATAGTCCGCGCGGGTCAGGCTGGAGGCGGTCTGCGCGGCGACGCTCTCGCGGTCGGGGGCGAGGACATGGGTGTGATAGCCAAGCTGCGCTGCCGCGGTCGCCAGCATCCGGCCAAGCTGGCCGCCGCCGAGGATGCCGATGGTCGCGCCCGAAGAGAGAGGGGCAGGAAGCGGCGTCACGGCGCGTCGGCCACCGCTTCCGTCTGCGCCGCCCGCCAC
>NZ_CAHJXA010000333.1 GCF_903644135.1 Sphingomonas bacterium
CGCCTCGCGGATGACGGGCGCGCTCTCGCCGGTGATCGCCGCCTCGTTGACGGATGCGACGCCGGCGATCACCTCGCCGTCCGCCGGGATCAGCTCGCCCGTGGTGACCAGCACCACGTCGCCCGCGCGCAGCACGCTGGCGGCGACATCCTCGATCCGGTCGCCCTTGACCCGGCGGGCGGTCAGTTCGGCCTTGGTCGCGCGCAGCGATGCCGCCTGCGCCTTGCCGCGCCCCTCCGCCAGCGCCTCCGCAAAGGTGCCGAACAGCACCGTCAGCCACAGCCATACCACCAGCTGCAGCTTGAAGCCGAGCCCGAGGCCATCATGACCGAGGAACAGCAACAGCGTCAGCAGCGTCGCGACGCAGGCGGTGACGAACATCACCGGGTTGCGAACGAGCTGGCGCGGGTCGAGCTTGCGCACCGCGTCGAGGCACGCGGGCGCGAGCAGCGCCGGGGTGAACAGGGTGGCGGAGCGCGCCATGGCGGTGCCTTTACTGAAGGTGGCCGCCGACCATCGACAGATGATCGGCGATGGGTCCGAGCGCGAGGCCCGGCAGGAAGGTGAGGCCGCCCAGGATCAGGATCACCCCGACCAGCAGCCCGACCCACAGAAGCCCGGTGGTCGGAAACGACCCGGCGGAAGGCGGCGTGTAGCGCTTGGCCGCCAGGCTGCCGGCGATGGCGAGCATCGGCACGATCACGAAGAACCGGCCGAGCCACATCGCGACGCCCAGCACGCCGTTGTAGAAGGGCGTGCCGGCTGACAGCCCCGCGAACGCCGAGCCGTTGTTGCCGACCGAGCTGGTCAGGGCATAGAGGATCTCCGAGAAGCCGTGCGGCCCCTTGTTGAGCGGCCCGGCCAGCCCGGCGGTCGTCACCGCCGCGATCGCCGCCCCGCCCAGGATTACCAGCGGCAGCACGGCGATGGCGAGGATCGCCAGCTTGACCTCGCGCGCCTCGATCTTCTTGCCGACATATTCGGGCGTCCGCCCGACCATCAGCCCGGCGACGAACACCGCCAGGATCGCGAACAGCAGGAAGCCGTAGATACCCGCGCCTACCCCGCCGACCACGACCTCGCCAAGCTGGATGTTGAATAGCGGGATCATGCCGCCCAACGCGGTGAAGCTGTCGTGCATGGCGTTGACCGCGCCGCACGAGGCGGCGGTAGTGACGGCGGCGAACAGCGCGCTGGCGGCGACGCCGAAGCGCACCTCCTTGCCCTCCATGTTGCCGCCGGCGACGCCGAGGCCGTGTAGCATCGGGTTGCCGCCCGCCTCCTGCCAGTAGCAGACGCCCGCCCCGACCGCGAAGATGAACACCATCGCCGCCAGGATCGCCCAGCCCTGCCGCGTATTGCCGACCGCCTTGCCGAAGCACCAGGTCAGGCCGAAGCCGAGCACGAAGATCGACAGCATCTGGACGAGGTTGGTCACCGCGCTCGGGTTCTCGAACGGATGCGCGGAGTTGGCGTTGAAGAAGCCGCCACCGTTGGTGCCGAGCATCTTGATCGCCTCTTGCGACGCCACCGGCCCCAGCGCAATCGTCTGCTGTGCGCCCTCCAGCGTCGTCGCGGCAACCTGCTGGGTCAGCGTCTGCGGAACGCCCGCCCAGATCAGATAGGCGGCATAAAGGACGCAGACCGGCAGCAGCAGGTAGAGCGTCACCCGCGTCATATCGGTCCAGAAATTCCCGAGGCCGCTCGTCTCGCGCCGCGCGAAGCCGCGAAACAGCGCAAAGGCGAGCGCGATACCGGTCGCCGCGCTGGTGAAGTTGTGGATGGTCAGCGCCAGCATCTGGCTGCCGTTCGATAGGGCGCTCTCGCCGGCATACCATTGCCAGTTGGTGTTGGTGGTGAAGCTGATCGCGACATTCATCGCGCCGTCCGGCGACAGGCCGGCAAAGCCGGGCGCATTGAGCGGCAGGTAGTATTGCAGCCGCAGGACGGCATAGGTGAACACCGCCAGCGCGACGTTGAACGCCAGCATGTGCACCGCATAGCGCCGCCAGCCCATCTCGGCGGCGGGATCGATCCCCGCCAGCCGGTAGAAGCCGCGCTCGACCGGGCCGAGCAGCGCGTGCAGCGGCGTGCGCCGGCCATCGTAGAGCGCATAGAGCCACAGCCCCGCCGGCTTGGTGAGCGCCAGCAGGATGCCGAGAAAGACGAGGATCAGGAGCCAGCCCTGGACGGTCATGCCCTGCCTCCGGTCAGAAACGCTCGGGCCGGATCAGCACGGCGACGAGGTAGAGGAGGAGACCAAGCGCGGTCAGCGCGGCGAGCCAGAGGTCGAGCGTCATCGCCGCCTCACGCCTGATCGCACAGCCGGGCATAGGCGAGCGTCGCCGCCACCAGCCCCGCCAGCACCAGCAACCAGATCACGTCCTGCATCGCTCACCTTCTCGGGACAGCAGCAATCGGCCGCCAACGCGTCAGATTAGCCGTTGGCCGGCTGTGGTAGCGAGGGCGGGAGCAGCCCGAAGTCGTATGTTTCGCGTATGATCGCGGTTGCGCTCAGAGCGCCGCGGGCAGCCTCAGCCGCGCGAGCAACCCGCCCAGATCCTCGCTCTCCTCCAGCGTGACGGTGCCGTCATAGATCTCCGCGACGTCGCGAACGATCGCCAGGCCAAGGCCGGTGCCAGGCTTGCCGGTGTCGAGCCGCGCGCCGCGGTCGAAGATGCGCGCACGCTCCTCCTCGGGGATGCCGGCCCCGTCGTCCTCGACCAAGAACTCGACGAAACCGGCCTGCGCCGCGACGGTGACGAAGACGCTGCCGCCGCCATATTTGGCGGCGTTCTCGACCAAGTTGCCGAGCATCTCGTCAAGGTCCTGCCGCTCGACGTGGACGTGCAGTCCGCGCGGGCCGTCGGTATCGATCCGCACCTGCGGGTAGAGCCGCCCGACCGCGCGCTCGACCGCTTCCAGGCTCGCCCAGACCTCGGCGCGGCTGTGCGCGGAGCCGCGCCGGCCGACCGCGC